>JAYWDH010000199.1:0-3781 GCA_043779945.1 Microbacteriaceae bacterium | reverse complement strand
GATCTATCACGGGTGCAGGGGAGGGGTGGGCATGCGCGTACATGCCCCTTCCGCCACAGCTGGAGTCGATGAAACACATCTGTAGATTCACGGGCCCGATCACTTCCGGTGACGTCACGATGGCGGTGGGCAACGCCACCACGGGCCTGACGACCGTGTACCGGCCTGCGGGTGACGCTGAAGCGGCCGTGGCCCAAAGGTGCGGAGCCGTTCGCTCGGGAGTACATTCCGGAAACAAACGATGATGAAGTCGCGAGTCGTACCCTGGTCTCTGTTTTTGCTGGCTGCCGTTTTCGTTCCTTCCACAGCCTGCACGGTATTCGTCAACTCAGACTCCGCTCAGTGCCAGACCAGCGCCGAGTGCACGGACCGCGGCCCAGCGTTCCAGGGAACGACCTGCGGTCCTCGCCAGACATGCATTCCGCTCGAGGGGTATTGCGCGACGAACCAGGAGTGCATCGACCGCGCTGGCAGCGAGACCGTCTTCTGCCAGAAGTCGTCGGAGGGAAACAAGTGCGTGAGCTTGCTCACGCGCGAGTGCGGCAAGTTGCTTGCCGATCCCGGCGACCTTGCGAACGATGACGCCGTCGTTCTCGGTATGGTGTGGATGGGCAGCTGGAACCCAACCCTCGCGGCCGCCGAGAACGGCTTCGAGCTGGCGCGTCGCGACTTCAAGAACGCGCAGGGAGGCGTCCCTCCGTTGCCTGGCAAGAAGACGCGGCCCATCGTCGTTCTCGACTGCGACATCCCGATCGCTGCGCCCGGGACGCACAAGCTTGCGGTCGACCATCTCGTGAACGACGTGAAGGTTCCGGTGATCCTCGGGCCCCTCCTTGCCGACTGGATCAATTATGCCGTCGTGCAGGCGGTTCCGAAGGGCATCACCGTCATGTCCCCCGATCCAGCGTATGCGGGTCTCGAGGGCTTGGCGGGAATCAAAGATCACTACTTCTCGAACGCTGTCCCTGCCGCCGCGGAGCCGCGCGTCGCTGCGCTCCTCGTCAGCGAAGAAGAAAAACTCATCCGCGCGTCGGGTGTCGCGCGGCCGTTGAAGGTTGCGCTGCTCACGCCGGGCGGTGTTGCCACCGAATTCTCTCGTGTCTTCTTCACGTCGGTGCGGTTCAACGGGCTCTCGGCGGCCGAGAACTCGGAAAACTACAAGGAAGTCCTCTATGGCGACGCGGCGGAGTCCGCACAGCCGAATTCCCGGTTTTCGACCGCGATCGTGACCGTCGCGAACTACAAGCCAGATGTCGTCGCCTGCCTTGGCGCGGGCTGCCGCGCGGCAACTCCTGCCCTCGAGAAGGCCGGTATCACGCCGTATTACATTCTTTCCGGCGAATCAGCTAGCAGCTCGCTCGCTGAGGGGTTCGGGGGGACGGAGGCGACCCGCAAGCGGGTGCTCGGGATGCGCCCTGGCCGCGCCCTGCGGGACGAGCGCGTTGCCGTCTGGTACAACCGCTTCGGCGCTACGTTTCCCGATCTGCAGCCGCAGCCGCTCGCGACCGGTACTTACGACCTCTTCTACTACGCGGCGTTCGGCATAGGCGCTGTCGGCGACAAGCCGATCACGGGTACCTCGGTAGGCGAGGCCATCAGCAACCGATTCAAGCCGGGTGGCCGTCCAGCGTCGACCATCCCCGAAGGCATCATCAAGACGTTCAACAGCCTGAGTGACGACCAAGCCGTGGTCGACATGGACGGGACGATGACGACCGGGAACTTCGATTCGTCAGGGCGCCTCCTCTCCTATGTCATGCAGGTATGGTGCATCGATCGTGACCCGACAAAGCTGAACCGCATCACCGACTCGGGCCTCTCGTTCGACTCGGAGACCGGCGCGCTCAGCGGGACCAACACCTGCTTCTAGCGACGGTCGAGCCTTCGTGGATCGTTCAGTAGCTCCGTGGTGGGCGGTGCGAATGAGGTGCTGATCGTGGCCAAGGCGTGCTGCGCGAAGCGCGTCTGTTGCGGGTATGCGTCCGTTCGTGGCCGGAACGACAGGGCTCGGGCCAGGGGGAACATGCTAGCCCTACTTTCGCATCGCAGGAGCGTTGCGCGCGCGCAGGGGCTCATTATGGGCGCTTGCGCGGTCTCGTCCGCATACATGATAGAAGAGACGGCATCCAGCGATCGAGCTCGAAGAGCCTTACGGCGCGGCGCTGTTCTGCGCTGAGCTCTGGCGGCAGCATGACCGTCGGGCGACGTCCGCTGCCGCCCGTCGTCGTGCGTACGATGGTGGCTGCAATGCCTGCGAGTGTCTCCATCATCGAGCGAGCCGAGGCCTCGGTGCCGAGCGTGATCCTCACCAGACTCACCAGCATGAGCCCGATGACCGTGGCGAAGGTATGAAGCCGCAGTGATCCGTCCGCGTGCTGGAACGAAGGTCCCCAGGGCGCGACCCCGCCCTTCTTCGCGCGCCGAAACAGCTCCTCGACGTTCCACTGTCCGCGAAAGGCGGCAACGATTCGCTCGGAGCTCCAGCTGTGGCGATCGGTGCACAGCACGCGGCGACCCAAGCGCGTCCGCTCGAGCGTCTGTCGCCGCTCGGCGTCCACGTGCCAGCAAAACGTCGGGGCCGCTTCCGTGCCGCCGACATCGACGATGACGAAGGTCGAGAGGTGCTCGCGTCGCAGCGTCTTCTTCACGCGCTGCTGCAAGCTCGCTCGCTTGATCCGTCCTGCCGCGACGAGCCGTTCGATGAGCTCCAACTCGGCTGTCGCCTTCACGAGGGCTGCGGCGATGCCGCGCTTCTGTCCCTCGAGCAGCTCCTTGCTCTCGACGACGACCAGCGTACGATCGAGTTCGCCGTTCTCGCCGAAGCTGATGCGCGTCCTCGCAGCGCGCACGTCACCAAGCTCGCCCGACAGCTTCTTCATCGCGCCGCGGCGCGCAGCGAAGGCGAGCGCCTTCTCGGCCGCTTTATGACCGAGCGGAAGGGAGATGAGGCTGTAGTACCCGACTACGTCGAGTGCCAGTTCGAGCTGCGGGCTCCAGAATCCACCGTCGCGCACCAACGTGCGCTCCGCGGGACGAGAGCGGCCCTCGCCCTCATCGAGCGCGTCATGCAGTCCGCTCAATCCGTCGAGGCAGGCCTCGAGGACTCCCTGATCGGAACCGTTACCGGCGTAGGTTCGGTGCAGCAGCGGAACCTGCCCCGTCTCGCTGACCAGCACGCCGAGGCCGACGACGCGCAGATCGCTGCGCTTGCTCTTTGCGTGACCGCGTCGCGCAAGCTCGCCACCTGTCGTCGTTGCGATGTGCGTGTCGAAGTTCGTGGTGTCGAAGGCGAGCACGTCGGTCGAGAGCTTGAAGCGCGCGACGGCGGCCTTGGCGAGCGCGACTTGCGCACGCTCCAGTTCCGCCTCCGTAACGCGTTGCGCGAGCCGGTGGAACGACTGGCCGGTGAACTTGGACCCCGGCAAGCACGAGACGCGCGGAACACTGCCGTCGAGGAACTCCGATAGATCGCGCTTCGGCCCGGGCGAACAGACCCGCTGCAACGCCACCGCCAGAACCATCTCTCCGATCGAGGGACCGTCCTTCGCGCCGCTGCGGGCGCAGGACCGATCGATGTGCCCGACGAGATCGAGCTGTTCGGCGATCCAGAGCAGCGCCCCCACATCGCCAACCGCGCGGGTGCCGAGCGTACGAGTTTCGCCGAGCTCCGCCTTCGGCGGCGGATCCGCTGGCCCCAGCAAAACCTGCCGCGCGACTGAGCGCCCGAGCGTCGAATCCCACACGGATTGCGCCGCCACCCGGTACCGCCGACCGCCCATCT
>JAYWDH010000198.1:0-3797 GCA_043779945.1 Microbacteriaceae bacterium | reverse complement strand
CCTGCTCGGGTTGCCAGCCGTGGCGTCGAGCGCCGCATCCCGGGCGATCGGTAGCAGGTCGACCGGTCCGAGTCGCAGCGGCTTGGCTTCGTCGAGCCGGGCGAGTTCGAGCAGGTCTTCGACGAGCCCCCCCATCCGGATTGCCTCCTTCTCGATGCGCTCCATCGCCTGACCGACATCCTCGGTTGACTTGATCGCGCCCATCCGGTAAAGCTCGGCGTAGCCGCGCACCGAGACGAGCGGGGTACGCAACTCGTGGCTGGCGTCGCCCACGAAGCGGCGCATCTGCTCGACGGTTCTCTGGCGGTCGGCGAAGGCCCGGTCGATCCGCGCGAGCATGGTGTTGAGCGATCTATTGAGCCGCCCCACCTCGGTGTTGGGCGTCGCACCGCCCAGTCGTTGACTGTAGTCGCCAGCGGCGAATCGGGCGGCTGTGGCCTCCACGTCGCGCAGCGGGGCGAAGGTGCTCGTCACGAGCAGCTGGGTCGTAGCGGCACCGAAGACGACGACGGCGAGTGCGAATCCGAAGAAGATCAGGATGTAGCGCGCCACTGTCGAATCGACGTCATCAATGCTCTGCCCGACCACGAGGATCGAGAAGTTGGAGTCGGTGGGTAGCTGCAGCGACGAGGCGATGACCCGCCAGTGCGACTTGCCGGAGCGATCCGAGATCGTGGTTTTGGGAAGAGTCGAGCCGCTGTCCGAGTCAAGCGCAGTGACCCAGGCGAGGTCCATCACGCTGGTGTCTGGGGCGTTCTTGGTGCTCGGGACGTTGCTGCACTTGACCTTGCCAGTGGATGAAAGCACGGCGAACAGCGTGCCGTTCGGGGAGTAGGTGACCGCGCAATCCGTCACTGTGGAGATCGGAAGATTGCCCGCGCTGGCGTAGAGGCTGTTGACTTTTACGTCGGCTTGGTCCATGAGGTAACCGCGCAGCACACTCATCGTGCCCGCGCCGGCGACGGTGAGTCCGAAGGTGAGCAGCAACACCGTGACGCCGGTGATCTTGGCGCGCAACGAAACGCCGTTCCACCAACGATCAAACGAGGCGTTCACTGTCGCCACGGGGGAGGCCTCCGAGTTGCGGGTCAGGCCTTGGAGGCCTTGAGCATGTAGCCGAATCCGCGCTTGGTCTGAATCATCGGCTCATTCGAGTGCTGGTCGAGCTTGCGGCGCAGGTAGGAGATGTAGCTCTCGACGATACCCGCGTCGCCGTTGAAGTCGTATTCCCAGACGTGGTCGAGAATCTGCGCCTTGCTGAGCACCCGGTTCGGGTTGAGCATCAGGTAGCGCAGCAGCTTGAACTCGGTCGGGCTGAGCTCGACCCCTTCGGCTCCCACGGTGACTTCATGCGTGTCCTGGTCCATGGTGAGTTCACCGGCCCGGATGACTGCGTCCTCTTCGTCCTGCATCGTGCGACGCAGGATCGCCTTGATGCGCGCGACGATCTCGTCGAGGCTGAACGGCTTCGTGACGTAGTCGTCGCCGCCCACGGTGAGCCCGGTGATCTTGTCCTCGGTGTCGTCCTTGGCGGTGAGGAACAGAATGGGCGCGGTGTAGCCCGATGCCCGCAGCCGCTTGGTCACTCCGAACCCGTTCATGTCGGGAAGCATGACGTCGAGGATGATCAGGTCGGGCTCTTCCTCGAGCACGGCGGAGATCGCCTGAGCGCCGTTGCCGACCGCACGCACCGCGAAGCCAGCGAAACGCAGGCTGGTGGTGAGCAGGTCGCGGATGTTGGGTTCGTCATCAACGATGAGGATCTTTGGGCCGTCAGTCATGACATTAGTATCTGCGTGTTCGCTGGAAGCTTCCTGTGAGCAAGTTCTCCGGGTCTCTCGCGCTCGGTTTCAGCGCGTGTGCCGCATAGTTGCCGCGCCCCCTTCGCCGGTGCGGCCCGTCCGCTCCGTGCACTCCGGTTGTGTAGGACGGTCCTACACAACCGGAGTGCGCCCGGAGTGAGCACCCTTCGCGGACTGTGGCGGTCCCGAGCGGCCGCGATAGGGGAGAGTCCGTGGATGCGACACATTATTCAGGCGATCGACGAGTGCGGCGGGTTCGCGAGCCGATGGCAACTGCGTTCGTGGGGCGTCTCCTCGGACGCCATCGATGTAGCAGCCTGGTATGGGCGAGGGATCATCAGGGTGCGAAAAGGCTGGTACGCCCGTGCGGACGAGGATGAGGAGGTGATCCGCGCCTGGAGGGTGGGCGGGCGCTTGACGTGCGTGAGCGCGATCGCATTCCACGAGGGGGCGCCAAAGCCGCCAGTGCTGCATGTCGAAGTTCCCGCTAACTCGCCTCGGCTTCGAGATCCCGACAAGCGCCGCAGGCCATTGGGGCCGGAAGCGGCGGTGGTCGTGCACTGGACACGCTATCCGGGTCCAGGGAACGTTCGGGCGGTCAGCGTCGAGCACGCCGAGCTGTCGGCATCGGCCTGTGGCGTTCACGCCGCGGGCGTGCAGCGGTGCCCGGCTCAGCTCACGGCGCGCCTGCAGCGCTGAGGGCGGCCCGACGCATCTGGGTGCGGCAGCGGTAACGAGAGTCAGTTCGACGATCGCCTCGCCCCACCACACCTTGCCGGCTTATGCGGTGGCGAGAGCGTCTGCGTCGAGGATCGTGTAGCTGTAGCCCTGCTCGGCGAGAAAGCGCTGCCGGTTTTGGGCGAAATCCTGATCGACGGTGTCGCGGGCGACAAGGGTGTAGAAGTTGGCGGGGAGGCCGCTCTCCTTCGGTCGAAGCAGGCGGCCTAGGCGCTGGGCCTCCTCCTGGCGTGAGCCGAACGAGCCGGAGACCTGGATCGCGACCGTCGCCTCCGGAAGGTCGACCGAGAAGTTCGCCACCTTCGACACCACAAGCACTTTGGTGATGCCCTCGCGGAACTCCTGGTACAGCCGCTCGCGCTCGTCGATCGAGGTAGCGCCGGTCAGCTTCGGGGCGTTCAGGGCGAGAGCGAGCTCCTCGATCTGGTCGAGGTACTGGCCGATGACCAGGATGCGCTCGCCAACGTGCTTGGCCACCAGCTCTTTCACCACCGCCAGCTTTGCGGGCGCGGTCGCCGCCAACCGGTACCGCATGTCGTCGGCGGATGCGGCGTACTCCAGCCGCTCGTGTTGCGGCAGATCGATCCGAACCTCGTAGCACGACGCGGGGGAGATGAAGCCCTGGGCCTCGATCTCCTTCCACGGGGCGTCGAAGCGCTTCGGGCCGATGAGCGAGAACACGTCGGACTCACGGCCGTCCTCGCGCACCAACGTCGCCGTCAGGCCGAGGCGGCGCCGCGCCTGGAGTTCGGCGGTCAGCTTGAACACCGGAGCGGGGAGCAGATGTACCTCGTCGTAGATGATCAGGCCCCAGTCCAGCGCGTCGAGCAAAGCCAGATGGGCGTACTCGCCCTTCCGCTTCGCAGTGAGGATCTGGTATGTCGCGATGGTGACCGGCTTGATCTCTTTGATTTGGCCCGAGTATTCGCCGACCTCGTGCTCGGTCAGCGAGGTGCGCTTCAGTAGTTCCGCCCGCCACTGGCGTGCCGAGACGGTGTTGGTGACCAGGATGAGAGTGGTGGTGCCCGCGCGGGCCATCGCGCCGGCGCCCACCAGAGTCTTGCCCGCGCCGCAGGGGAGCACAACCACGCCGGAGCCGCCAACGAAAAAGTTGTCGATCGCCTGCACTTGGTAGGGGCGCAGACCCCAGCCGCCCGCGTCGTTGAGGTCGATCTCGTGCGGGGTGCCGGGCGTGTAGCCGGCGTGGTCCTCGGCGGGCCAGCCGAGCTTGAGCAGCTCCTGCTTGACCTGGCCGCG
>JAYWDH010000197.1:0-3826 GCA_043779945.1 Microbacteriaceae bacterium | reverse complement strand
ATGATCAATGGATTCAAGGAGTTCATCCTCCGCGGCAACGTCATCGACCTGGCCGTCGCCGTGGTCATCGGCGCCGCCTTCACGGCCATTGTGACGGGCCTCGTGACGGGCATCTTCAATCCGATCATCTCCCTGCTCTTCAACGCGAGCGAGCTGTCGAAGGCTGGGTACGTTCTGCGGGGGGCCTCAGCTGGTCACGACGCGGTCGTGCTGTCCTGGGGACTGGTCATCGGCGCCGTGATCCAGTTCATCCTGGTTGCGGTCGTTGTCTACTTCGCGCTGATCGTGCCGATGAACTACGTCAAGGCGGCGCAGGCCAAACGGGCGGGCGTGGAGGATGAGGCACCAGCGGGTCCCACCGACACCGAGCTGCTGACCCAGATCCGCGACCTGCTCCAGGCGCAGGCCAAGAACTCCTAAGCCAGCGCGGCGCCCACGTCGTCGGTCGTGGTCAGGGCTCGCCCAGCTGCCTCGTGGCCCCGCTGCAACCGCTCGCGCTCCGAGCGGCCGGCGAGGAGCGCGAGCAGGTATCCTGCGGCGAACGCGTCGCCCGCACCCACCACCTCGACGACGTCGATCTTCGGTGACGGCTCGAACACCGTTCCCGTGGCCGAGAGCGAAGTCGCACCCACCTCGCCGTCCTTGACGATGACAGTTGAGGGCTGCGGCAGCAGCGCCCGGATGTCGTCGACCGTGACCGTGCCCCACAGCAGCGCTGCCTCGTCGAGCCCGACGAAGACGAGATCGGCGGAGTTCGCGAGCTGCGCGAGCACGCCCGCGGCGTCGCGTTCACCCCACAGCGTTGGGCGATAGTTCACGTCGAAGCTCAGCAGCGACTCCCGCTGGCGAGCGAGGAGGGCAGCCTCGAGCAGATGCACACCGCCATCCGAAATCGCCGCGGTGATTCCCGACAGGTGCAAGACCCGGGAACGCGGAAGGCCGCCAACGAAGCGCGCGTCCAGCTTCGAGGCGGCTGAGCCGCGACGGTAGTAGTAGACCGAGGTCGACTGGTGAGCATCGGTGTCTTTGAAGTAGATTCCGGTGGGAGCTGACGGGTCACGAGTCACATACGAGACGTCGACCCCCGACTCCATCAGGTCCGCCACGACGCGGTCGCCGAACGGATCGGCGCCCACCGCACCTGCCCAGGCAACACGGGATCCCATTCGCGCCATAGTCCGGGCTAGGTTCACCTCGGCGCCGGCGGATCTCATTGTGACGGTGTCGGCGGATGCCAGCCTGTCGCCGGAGTCGGTCGCGAAGACGACAAGCGCCTCGCCGACGGTCACGACCTCCAACAGCTCCTCCGTGCTCATGTCGGTGCTCATGTCGGTGCTCCCCTCCGTGCGACCGCTTCCTGTGCCCTCAGCCGTATCTCGTCAAACCGCCGAGCGGCAACCAGCTCGTCGGTCATGAGCCAGCTGCAGCCGGCGGCAAACACGTTCGGCTGGCTCAGGTAGCTCTCGAGATTGCTCAGGCTGACGCCGCCACTCGGCATGAAGTCGATGTCGGGGAACGGGCCGCGGAGCGCCGACAGCATGGTGACGCCACCGAGCGCCTCCGCGGGAAAGAGCTTGAGCTGCGTCAACCCAAAGCTCCGCGCGTGCTGCAGCTCCGACGGAGTCGCGATGCCCGGCAGCGCCAGAAGTTCCAGCTCCAAGGTCGCCTGAACCACCGAGTCATCGAAGCCTGGACTGACGATAAAGCTTGCACCGAGGCTGGCCGCGCGCTGAACGCCTGCCACGTCGAGCACGGTACCCGCTCCGACCACCACATCGGAGCGGGCACCGAGCCGTTCGATCGCATCCCACCCCGCGCTGGTGCGCAGCGTGACCTCGATCGCCGATACTCCGCCTTCGACCAGGGCATTGCCGACCTCGTGAATGTTCTCCGCATCCTGAACGGTGATGAGCGCGACGACTCCGCTTTCGCGAAGCTGCGCGGCGACCGACCGAGCCATCTTTCAGCCTTTCGCGGCGGTCACGTCGCCCGAGCGACCATACGTCGACTGCTCGAGGCCGCGGATGTACCCGATCGCGAACAGGCGTCCAAGCGTTTCGTACCCGGGCCGGATGTTCGACTCACCCTCAAGCGTCGGCACGTGGTCGGGACGCATCGGCCCCTCGAAGCCGATCTCCTGGTATGCCCGCATGCACTCAGGCATGTCGGTCTGACCGATGTCGTGGAAGGTTTCCTGGAAATCGGCTGAGGTGCCCTTGACGTCGCGGAAGTGCACGAAGTTGATGCGCTCCGTTCCGAACTCCCTGATCAGCTCAGGCACCGTTACCTCACCGTCGGTGACCTCGTGCATGAGCGCGAAGTTGCCCTGACAGAAGGTGAAACCGTTGGAAAGGGAAGTGTTGAGGGCGGCGACCCGCTTGAACGACGCTACCGACGACATGATGCGCGGCAGGTTGCGTTCTGTCTGGTTCGGCGGGTCATCCGGGTGAAGCGCAAGCGTGACACCGGCCGCCTCGGCCTCGGGCACTACCGCGTTCAAGAAGTACTCGAACCCCTCCCAGAGCTGCTCGTCTGTGACCTCCCCTGGTGCGACAAGCGGGGTCTGGCTCTCGGCGATGCTGCGCGTGTACCCGGTGACCAAGGCTCCGCCCCTGGCGGGAATCGCGATGTCTGTGCGTCCCCAGCTGGACAGAGCCATCCAGTTGTATGCCAGCGTTGGGATGCCCAACCTGCCCATGTTGCGGATCTGCTCGATGACGTGGCCGATCTGCTCGTCGCGGCCGGCCAGCCCGAGGCGAGCCTTGTCGATGGGCGCTGAGTCCTCGAGGGCGACCAACTTGAAGCCGTTGTCGCTGTAGACCTCCTGGCTGTGCTTCATCGCGCGCTCGCTCCAGGGCGCGTCATCGCTGGGATCAGCAGCCCAGCCGGCCGCACCGACCGACGCGAACATCCGCGCGTCTTGCTCTCCGCCGTTGAGAACGCCGACCACGTTGGTCACGCCGACCTGGCGAATGAGCTTCCAGCTCTCTTCCGGGCGTGGCGGGAGGAATTCGCTCAGCTGAATCATCGGTATTTTCCTTCAATCTTTCGAGTCGTTGACGGGGAGCGATGTTGCGATCCGGCTGAGGAGCCCACCGTCCACTCGGATTTCAGCGCCGGTCACAAAACTCGCAGCAGCACTGGCGAGGAACGACACCACTTCGCCGATTTCTGACGGGATTCCAACGCGTCCGAGCGGATGGGACGCACCCCACAAACGGATGACCGCGTCTTGCCCCTCCTGCGTGCCGTCGGAGAACTCGGACGCGGAGCGGCGGAGCATCGGAGTGTCGATCGAACCCGGCAACACCACATTCACCCGCACCCCGAACGGGGCTTCGTCGACTGCCATCCCGCGAGTGAGAGCGTTGAGCGCACCCTTGCTCGACGCGTATGCAGCAACCTGGTTCTGGTTGGCGACGCCCTGAACCGACGAGATCATCGTCACCGTGCCGCCAGCCTCGCGGATCGCCGGCAGCGCGTGGTGCGCCGCGAGGTAGACCCCGCGCACGTTGACGTTGAACACCTCGTCCCACACTTCGGGCGTCGTGCTCACCACGTCTCCGTAGCGCTGGATGCCAGCCGCCGTAGCGAGCGTGTCGAGTCGACCGTATTCGGAGAGTGCCAGCTGGACCGCCTTGCGGCTGGTCTCCTCGTCCTGGATCTTGCCGGTAATTCCGACCGCCTTGCCGCCGGCATCGCAAATGAGAGCGACCGTCTGCTCCACGAAGTCAGAAGTCAGCCCGTGCACGACCACAGCCGAGCCATGCTCGGCGAGCTTCAGAGCGATTCCCTGGCCGATGCCTTGCGATCCGCCGGTCACCAG
>JAYWDH010000196.1:0-3835 GCA_043779945.1 Microbacteriaceae bacterium | reverse complement strand
GGAGAGCTCTGCCCGGAGCCGTGGAGGCGGGCTGGAAGCGCGCCCTCCGCACCATCTACGCGGCGAAGTCGGTGAACCTGCTATCGGCGATCGTGCTGTTCGTGGTTGCGGTCGGCAACGTGAAGGGCTTCGCGCTGACGCTGGGTATCACCACCATCATCGACGTGCTGATCGTCATCATGTTCACGCACCCGATACTCCGGCTCATCGCCCAGACGCGATTCTTCTCGAGTGGACACCCGCTGAGCGGTCTCGACCCGACCGCTCTCGGAGCGATCTATCGCGGCCGCGCCGAGTTCCGGATCTCACCCGAGGCGCGCAAGGCCGGGGCTAGTCGAGAGGCGGCCCGTCGTCAGACGATCGCCGAGCGAAAGGCCGCGGAGCGCGCGGCCGCGACCGGCAAGTCGGCGATCGACGCCAGCGTCGAGACGACGGCCACCGAGTCGGCCACGTCCGCCCGCACGACCGCAGCATCCGCGGCTCGCGCACAACCCACGCGGGGCAGCAAGTCCAACCGCACTGGAGGGAGGAAGTCCTGATGGCCCGCTTCACGGATTTCGGTAATGACCTCTACACCGGCAAGCGCTCGATCGACTTCGTCGGCAAGCGGCGCGTCTGGTTCGCGATCGCCATCCTGCTGGTACTCGCCGCCCTCGCGGTGCCGCTGATCAAGGGTGGCGGCAACTTTGGGGAGGGCTTCAAGTTCGGTATCGAGTTCCGCGGTGGATCGCAGTTCCAGATCTCCGGCGCAAACTCCCTCAACACGCAGATTGCTCAAAAGGCCGTACACGCGGTCGAGCCATCGGCCATCGTGGGTGTCACGACGGTAGGCACGAGCGGCGTGCGCGTTCAAACCAACCAACTCACCAACGCGCAGACCATTGACGTCACGGCCGCCCTCGCCAGCGCATATGGTGTAAAAACCGGCGACGTCACCTCGTCGTTCATCGGGGCCACATGGGGCGGTGACATCACGAAGCAAGCCGTGATCGGTCTCCTCGCTTTTATCGTCCTCGCGGCGCTGTTCATGGCGATCTACTTCCGTACATGGAAAATGTCTCTGGCAGCGATCATCTCCCTCGCCCACGACCTCATCATCACTGCGGGCGTCTACGCCCTAACCGGATTCGAAGTCACCCCAGCGACGGTCATCGGCTTCCTGACCATCCTCGGCTACTCGCTGTACGACACGGTCGTGGTGTTCGACAAGATCCGTGAGAACACGGCGGAGCTGGGTGACGAGTCCACCCGTACCTTCGGCGAGGCGGTGAACCTCGCGGTGAATCAGACTCTGGTGCGATCGATCAACACCGGTGTTGTGGCGGCGCTTCCGGTGGCGGCCATCCTCATTATTGGATCGTTCATCCTCGGGGCCGACACGCTGCGCGATATCTCGCTCGCGCTCCTCGTGGGCACCCTGATCGGGACGTACTCGACACCGTTCGTGGCCTCGCCGCTGTACGCGACGTTCCGGCAGGGCGAGGAAGGCATCCGTAAGCGCGATAAGCGCGTCTTGACTCAGCGTTCCAAGAGCGTCGTCGCGGCCTGAGCTTCGCCAACAGCGGACCGCCCGGAAACACCATCGTGACCCTCGTAGACTTCCTGCACCAGGTACAGGAGGTGGTCGCGTGACGGAGACCCAGCAGAGCGCGTCGTCGCTTCGCGCGATCCTGCCTCGGCTATTTTCGCGAGCACAGCCGGTTGGCGCGGTTGATCGCCTGCTCAAGACGGTACGTACGCACCATCCGAAGGCGGATGTCGCCTTGATCGAACGCGCATACGCCGCGGCCGACAAGGCGCACTCCGGGCAACTGCGCAAAAGCGGCGAGCCCTACATCACGCATCCGGTCGCCGTTGCGCAGATCCTGGCAGACCTCGGGATCGGGCCAAAGACTTTGGCGGCCGCCCTGCTGCACGACACCGTCGAGGACACCGAATACACCCTCGACATGCTCCGCCACGACTTCGGCGACGAGATCGCCATGCTCGTGGACGGCGTCACCAAGCTCGACAAGCTCAAGTACGGCGACAGCGCCCAGGCCGAGACGGTGCGCAAGATGGTGGTGGCGATGTCGAAGGATATCCGCGTGCTCGTCATCAAGCTCGCCGATCGCCTGCACAACGCGCGCACCTGGGGCTTCGTGCCCACCGAGTCGGCGGAACGAAAAGCGCGGGAGACGCTCGAGATCTACGCTCCGCTTGCGCACCGCCTCGGCATTCAGACCATCAAATGGGAGCTGGAAGATCTGAGTTTCGCCGTGCTCTACCCCAAGCTCTACGTCGAGATCGAGAGCTTGGTGCGCCATCGCACCCCGCAGCGCGAGGAGTTCGTGCAGCAGGTCATCGACGCGATCAACGAGGATCTGCGGTCGGACAAGATCAAGGGGCAGGTCGTCGGCCGACCCAAGCAGTACTACTCGATCTACCAGAAGATGGTGCTGCGTGGACGCGAGTTCGACGAGATCTACGACCTGGTCGGGATCCGCGTGCTTGTCAACAACATCCGCGACTGTTACGCGGTGCTTGGCGCCATCCACGCTCGTTGGAATCCGATCCCCGGTCGATTCAAGGACTACATCGCGACCCCGAAGTTCAACCTGTACCAGTCACTCCACACCACGGTGATCGGTCCCAACGGGCGTGCGGTCGAGATTCAGATTCGTACGCATGAGATGCACCAGCGCGCCGAGTTCGGCGTCGCGGCACACTGGAAATATAAGGAGAGAGTCAACACGGGTCGCACCGACGAGAAGGCTGCGACATCCGACAACGAGATGGCCTGGCTCGCGCACATCAGCGACTGGCAGTCCGAGACCGCCGATCCCGCTGAGTTCCTCGACAACCTGCGCTTCGAGATCGGCGCGAAAGAGGTCTACGTCTTCACGCCGCAGGGGAAGGTCATCGGACTTCCCGCAAGTGGCACGCCCGTCGACTTCGCCTATGCCGTGCACACCGAGATCGGTCACCGCACCATGGGCGCCAAGGTCAACGGCCGGTTGGTGCCCCTCGAGAGTGCGCTGAACTCCGGCGATGTCGTCGAGGTCTTCACCTCGAAGAATCCGGATGCTGGCCCCAGCCAGGACTGGCTGAACTTCGTCAGGAGCCCACGCGCGCGCAACAAGATCCGCGGTTGGTTCACCAAGGAACGCCGTGAGGAGGCCGTCGAGCAGGGCAAGGATGCGATCGCACGCGCGATGCGCAAGCAGAACCTCCCACTGCAGAAGCTGATGAACCAGGACGTGCTCAACGAAATCGCCGCTCAGCTGCGGTTCGAGGGTGTCGAGGCGCTGTACGCGGCGGTGGGCGAGGGACACGTCTCCACTCAGTCCGTGATCGAGAAGGTGCTCGCGTCGCTGCAGACCGACGCTGATGCGGACGAGGCCGAGCTTCCGTTCACACCGAAGGGTCGTGCGCGTCAGTTGCGGCCGAGTGACTCGGGCGTGCTGGTGCGCGGGGCGCCCGACATCCTGGTCAAGCTCGCAAAGTGCTGCACCCCGGTGCCCGGCGACGAGATCGTCGGCTTCGTCACGCGCGGCACCGGCGTCTCGGTGCACCGCACCGACTGCAAGAACGTGAAGGGTCTGCTCGCTGAGCCGGATCGCATGATCGACGTCGAGTGGGCGCCGACCTCCTCGAGCCTGTTCCTTGTGCAGATCCAAGTCGAGGCGCTCGACCGATCGGGGCTGCTCTCCGACGTCACGCGCGTGCTCTCCGAGAACCACGTCAACATCCTCTCCGCGACCGTCTCGACCTCAAGTGACCGACTGGCGTTGAGTCGTTTCGTCTTCGAGATGGGCGACACGGTGCATCTCGATCGTCTGCTCAACGCGGTGCG
>JAYWDH010000195.1:0-10702 GCA_043779945.1 Microbacteriaceae bacterium | reverse complement strand
CGCCACTCGGTGACGGGTAGCGAGCCCGGCACTGCGCCTCGCGTCCAGGCGGCTAAGATGTACCGTTGTCTGGCATCGACCGGACTCTCTATCTGAATATCGGAAGGCCCGTACGTGGACATCGACCTGGGCATGCTGCGCCTCATGGAGCGCGAACGCGAGATCCCGTTCGAGGAGCTCGTCGGCATCATCGAACAGGCGATTTTGACGGCATACCTGAAGCACACCGACAAGGAGCCGGAGGCTGGGGCGCGAGTCGAACTCGACCGCAAGTCGGGGCACGTCTCGGTGTTCGTGCCGGAACTCGACGAGGACGGCGAGGTGATCGGCGAGTCCATCGACAGCCCTGACGATTTCGGTCGCATTTCGGCCTTCGCCGCGAAGCAGGTCATCAACCAGCGTTTGCGCGATATCGGCGATGACAAGGTGCTCGGCGAGTTTCGCGGGCGGGAGGGTGACATCGTGGCCGGCGTCATCCAGCAGGGTCCGAACCCCCGGATGATCCACGTCGACCTCGGCAGCGTCGAAGCGATCTTGCCGCCCGAGGAGCAGGTTCCGGGCGAGGACTACTCGCATGGCTCGCGCATCCGCGTATATGTCACGAGCGTCTCAAGGGGCCTCAAGGGCCCCTCGATCACCGTGAGCCGCACTCATCCGGGGCTCGTCCGCAAGTTGTTCGCTCTCGAGGTGCCTGAAATCGCGAGCGGTCTGGTCGAGATCGTGGCCCTGTCGCGTGAGGCCGGCCACCGAACCAAGATGGCCGTGCGCGCCACGCAGCCAGGTATCAACGCCAAGGGTGCCTGCATCGGGGAGCTCGGCCAGCGCGTGCGTGCCGTGACGTCCGAGCTGCACGACGAGAATATCGACATCGTCGACTGGTCGGATGACCTCGCGACCTTTGTCGCCTCGGCACTGTCGCCCGCCAAAGTCACGAGCGCATTCGTCGTCGACGAATCGCTGAGAGCAGTGCGCGCGCTCGTTCCCGACTATCAGCTTTCCTTGGCCATTGGCAAAGAGGGGCAGAATGCGCGACTGGCTGCCAAACTGACCGGTGCCAGGATTGACATCCAGCCCGATTCCGTGATGGAAGACTGACCGAGTCACATTCGGACGTCACGGAAGGGGTACCATGAGAGCCGTCAGAACCTGCCTGGGTTGTCGACAGCGTGCTTCTCCTTCCTCACTCGTGAGGCTGGTTGCGCGCGACGGACGCGTTGTGGTGGATGCCGCAGCGCGACTTCCAGGGAGGGGCGCGTGGGTGCATCCTGCCCCCGTGTGCGTCATGACCGCGATTCAGCGCAAGGCCTTCGGCCGAGCACTTCGCAACGTGGCGCTTGACGCATCACACCTTTCAACAGACCTCGAGAAAAGGCTGATCGGCACTGTGGAAACCAAATGAGTGACAACTAATGAGCAGCTCGAAATGAGCTCCCTCAACTAATGTCCGCCCTGTCTGGGCGGACCCCAGACAGGAGTATTTGTGGCCAACCCACGCGTGCACGAGATCGCAAACGAACTCGGCATTGATAGCAAGATCGCCCTTGAGAAGCTCAAGGGAATGGGCGAGTTCGTCAAGAGCGCGTCCTCTAGCATCGCTCCGCCGGTGGCCCGTCGCCTCAAGGCGGCGCTCGAGGCTGACGGGCACAAGGGCCCGGTCGGCAGCGCCGCTCCGGCGGCAAGTGCCACCACGACTGCTCCGCGTCCAGCGCCAGCGCGGCCTGGCCCGGCAACGGCACCGGTCGCGGAGACCCACCAAGCGTCCGCTCCGAGCACGCCGGCGCCGAGCGTGTCCGCTGCTCCCGCGCCCAGCGCACCCTCGGCTCCCGGGGGAGCGGGCGCGCCGGCGGCTCCAGGCGGCGCCGGGGCTCCTCGCCCCGGCAATAACCCCTACGCCAGCGCGCAGGGTATGTCGCGTCCGGGGGCTCCGCGACCCGGCAACAATCCATTCGCAGGCTCGCAGGGCATGCCGCGTCCGGGCGGCGGTGCCGGTGGTATCCCGCGTCCGGCCGCCCCGCGTCCCGGGGCTCCTCGCCCCGGAGCTCCGCGTCCCGGTGGACCCGGCACAAGTCGCCCCGGTGCGCCGTTCCAGCAGCGCCCCGGCGGCCCCGGTCGTCCCGGTGGCGCAGGTGGCGGCTTCCAACGTCCCGGTGGCGCTCCCGGCACCACCACGGGCGGCTTTGCCGGGCGTCCCGGTGGTGGTGGCGGTCGCGGTCGTGGACCCGGCGGTGGCACGGCTGGTGCTTTCGGTCGTGGTGGTGGCAAGAGCCGCGCCCGCAAGTCGAAGCGCACGAAGCGTGCAGAGTTCGAGATGCGGGATGCTCCCTCGCTCGGCGGCGTCGCGATCCCGCGCGGCGACGGCTCTACGATCATTCGCATGCGCCGCGGCGCATCTATCTCTGATCTGGCCGACAAGCTCGAGCAGGTCACGAAGTACTCGGTGCAGCCCGGCGCGCTGGTGACGGCGCTGTTCCACCTCGGTGAGATGGCGACCGCGACCGAATCCCTGGATGACGCCACCTTCGGCATCCTTGGTGAGGAACTCGGCTACAACATCCAGATCGTCTCGCCCGAGGACGAAGACAAGGAGCTGCTCGATGGCTTCGACATCGACCTCGAACAAGAGCTCGAGGACGAGAACGACGAAGACCTGGAGATCCGTCCCCCGGTCGTGACCGTCATGGGCCACGTGGACCACGGTAAGACCAAGCTGCTCGACGCGATCCGCGAGGCGAACGTCGTCGCGGGCGAGGCCGGCGGCATCACGCAGCACATCGGTGCGTACCAGGTCTGGACCGAGCACGAGGGCATTGAGCGCGCCATCACCTTCATCGACACCCCGGGTCACGAGGCGTTCACCGCGATGCGTGCTCGCGGCGCGCAGGTGACCGATATCGCGATCCTGGTGGTCGCCGCCGACGATGGCATCATGCCGCAGACGGTGGAGGCGCTGAACCACGCGCAAGCCGCAGGCGTTCCGATCGTGGTCGCGGTCAACAAGATCGACAAGGTGGGGGCCAACCCCGCCAAGGTGCGCCAGCAGCTCACCGAGTTCGGTCTGGTGGCCGAGGAGTTCGGTGGTGACACGATCTTCCGTGATGTGTCCGCCCTGCAGAATCTGGGCATCGCCGAGCTTCTCGATGCCGTCCTCATCACGGCGGATGCCGGCCTCGACCTCCGCGCGAACCCCAACAAAGACGCGCGTGGTATCGCGATCGAAGCCAAGCTCGACAAGGGGCGCGGCGCCGTGGCGACGGTGCTCATCCAGTCCGGAACGTTGCGCATCGGCGACCCAATCGTGGCGGGAACGGCCTACGGTCGCGTCCGTGCGATGCACGACGAGAACGGCGACGTCGTGGAGGAGGCATACCCGGCCCGTCCGGTTCAGGTGCAGGGGCTCTCGTCCGTGCCCCGTGCCGGCGACACCTTCCTGGTGACCGATGACGACCGCACGGCTCGGCAGATCGCCGAGAAGCGCGAAGCTGTTCAGCGCAATGCTCTGCTGGCCAAGGCCCGCAAGCGCATCTCGCTCGAAGACTTCACCAGGGTGCTCGCCGAGGGCAAGGTCGACTCGCTCAACCTCATCATCAAGGGTGACGTCTCTGGCGCCGTCGAAGCACTCGAAGAGGCGCTGCTCAAGATCGAGGTCGACGACAGCGTTCAGCTGCGCATCCTGCACCGCGGTGTCGGTGCGGTCACCGAGTCGGATATCGACCTGGCGACGATCGATAATGCGATCGTCATTGGGTTCAACGTTCGGCCCGACGTCAAGGCGCGTGAGCGGGCAGCTCGCGAGGGCATCGACGTGCGCTTTTACTCGGTCATCTATGCCGCGCTCGAAGACATCGAGAGCTCGCTCAAGGGCATGCTCAAGCCCGAGTTCGAAGAAGTGCAGTCGGGTGTCGCCGAGATTCGCGAGATCTTCCGCAGTTCGAAGGCCGGCAATATCGCCGGCGTCATCGTGCGCAGCGGAACGATCACGCGCAACGCCAAGGCGCGTGTCATTCGTGACGGTGTCGTGGTCGGGGACAACCTGGCCATCGATTCCTTGCGTCGCTTCAAGGATGACGTCACCGAGGTGCGGACGGACTTCGAGGCCGGTATCGGGCTCGGCAAGTTCAACGACATCCAGATCGGTGACGAGATCGAGACAATTGAAATGAAAGAAAAGGTCCGGGCCTAGGACCTCGTTCCGGAGCCTCGGTGGGAACGCCGAGGCTCCGGCTCCGCATTGCGAAGCAGGACGCGGTTATCTCCGATGAAAGAGGAAAGCAATGGCGGGATCTGATCGACCGGCGAAGATGAGCGACCTGATTCGCGAAGTGATTGCAAGTCGGCTCGAGAAGGGACTGCGCGATCCGCGGATGGGGTTCGTGACCATCACCGATGTGCGCGTCACCGGCGACCTGCAGCACGCGAGCATCTTCTATACCGTTTATGGCACCGACGAGGAGCGCGCCGCAACGGCCGCCGCGCTGAAATCCGCGACGGGGATGTTGCGAACCGAGGTCGGCAAAAACATCACCACCCGTCTCACCCCGTCGCTCGAGTTCATTCCGGACGGGATACCCGAGAACGCCGCGATCATCGACTCACTGCTGCGCGAGGCGCAGACGCGGGATAGCGCGGCGGCGGCTCTCGCCTCCACGGCGCAGTATGCGGGCGACGAGGACCCGTACGTGAAGCCACGCGAGATCGCCGAAGACGACGCCGACGAGCAGCTTTAGGCAGGCGATATCAGGCCCCGCAGCCGCGAGGGGTCGCGCTTGGGGCTTCAGAACCAGGCAATGGCCCCGTTAGCGACCCCTCGGCCGCACACAACGGCCAGTCGCGAGTCAGACCTTCTGTTTTGGTTTCTTGACGAACAGGGTCTCGGCCTCTTCGAGCGAGATGCCGCGCGTCTCGGGCACGAAGCGCAACACGAAGAAGAACGACAGCGCCGCGAAGATCGCGTACGCACCGTAGGTCACCACGAGCGAGGCTGCGGCGAGCGGCGGAAACGTGATGGTGATCAGGAAGTTCGCGATCCACTGGGCCGCGGCAGCGACCCCGAGGGCACGAGCTCGGATGCGGTTCGGGAATATCTCGCCAAGCAGCACCCAGACCACCGGCCCCCACGACGCGCCGAAAGCGACCACGAAGACGTTCGCCGCGACGAGCGCAACGGGACCCCACGCGCCCGGCAGCACGGGTGATCCGGCCACGTTGTGCGCCTGACTGAAAGCCAGCGCCATCACGCCGAGCGCCATGGCCATCCCGGTGGAGCCGACCAGCAGGATGGGCTTGCGGCCGATCCGGTCGACGAGCGCGATCGCGATCAGAGTTACCAGGATGTTGGTGACCGAGGTGATCACCGAGATCGTGAACGAGCCTGACTCCGTAAAGCCGACCGCACGCCACAGGGTCGTCGAGTAGTAGAAGATCACGTTGATTCCCACGAACTGCTGGAAAACCGAGAGCGCGATGCCGATCCAGACGATCGGCTTCAGACCGAGCGCCGGGCCACGCAGCGCCCCCTTCTGCTCGGCGAAGCTGTCGACTTTGATGCCCTCTTCCAGGTCTTTGATGCCGCGGTCGACATCCTTGTTTCCCCACAGCCGGATGAAGATCGTGCGGGCCTCGACGTCCTTGCCTTTGAGCAGCAAGTAGCGCGGCGACTCCGGCAGCGTGAGCGAGATGGCGCCGTAGACGATGGCCGGGATGAAGCCGACCAGGAACATCCAGCGCCAGGCGGGCAAACCCCACCAGAGCGCCTCGGTGGCGCCGCCCGCGATGTGGGCGAGCAGGGCATCCGACAGCAGGGCCGTGAAAATGCCGAGGGTGATCGCGAGCTGCTGCAGCGAACCAAGCCGGCCGCGGATCTGCTTCGGCGAGATCTCGGCGATGTACGCCGGTGCGACCACCGAGGCGATGCCGATGCCCAGACCGCCGATGACACGCCAGAAGATGAGGTCGGCGATGCCGAAGGCGAAGCCTGCGCCAATCGCGCTCACGAAAAACAGAATCGCGCCGGTGACCATGGCCGGGATGCGACCCCAGCGATCGGCGAGCCGGCCGGCCAGGTAAGCACCCACCGCGCAGCCGAGCAGCGCGCTGGCGACCGCAAGACCGGTAAGCGTGCTGGTGAGGCCGAAGTCCTTTCGCACTGCGTCCACGGCGCCGTTGACGACCGAGGAGTCGAAGCCGAAAAGGAAGCCGCCGATCGCGCCCGCCACCGCGAGTCCGATGACTTTCCCGTTGACGCTCGACTTCGGCTCGGGCTTCGCGGTGGTCATGCGTTCAACGTACTCCGGAGCGCGAGGGCGAATCAGGGCTTGACGCCCCGCGGTCAACGGAGTTCACTTCAGCAGCCGCGACAGCACCCGGTCGGCAAGCGGCTTGCCGCCGGTTTGGCAGGTGGGGCAGTACTGAAAGGTGCTGTCGGAATAGATCACCTGCCTTACCGTGTCACCGCAGACCGGGCAGGGCAGCCCGGTGCGACCGTGCACCTGCAAGTTGCTCCTCTTCTCGCTCTTGAGTTCGCTCGCCGCGACTCCGTCGGCACGCTCGACCGCGCTGCGGAGGGTTTGCTGGAGGGCGGCGTAGAGGCGCGCCGCGTCATCCGGGCTCATGTCGGCGGGTTTGAACGGCGACATCTTCGCGGCGTGCAAGATTTCGTCGGAGTACGCGTTGCCGATCCCGGCGATGGTCGACTGGTTGCGCAGCACACCCTTGATCCGGGCGCGTCCCTCTTTTTTCAGAAGGTCGAGGAACACCTTTTCGGTAAAGGACACAGCGAGTGGCTCCGGGCCAAGTCGCGCGACACCCGGCACCTCATCTGCACTCCGGACGAGCGAAATCGAGAGGCTCTTCTTCGTACCTGCCTCGGTGAAGTCGATGCCCGATCCGTCGTCGAGAACGAGCCGCGCGGCGAGCGGGCCTTTGCCCGAGCCGCGCAGCATCGGGGCGGGAGCGGCAGTGCGCCAGCGCAGCCATCCGGCGCGCGCCAGGTGGATCAGCAGGTGCAGTTGCTCACCGCCGACGGCGGTGGCGGCAAGATCGAGGAACTTGCCGTGCCGGGTGATCTCGCCGATGGTCGCGCCACGCATGGCCGTGAGTGGAGGGTCGTAAGTCTTCAGCGCCGGGAACGCGAGGATGTCGAGCCGGTCGATCACGCGACTGGTCAGGCGCACGCCCAGGTCGGTGACGAGCGCCTGGACCTCGGGGAGCTCCGGCATGGGACTCAGTTTCTCCCAGACCGCCGGATTGGCCTAGTTCAGCGGCTCGGTCGGGCGTGAACCCTCGGGCCCGGCGCCCGGCTCGAACTCGGAGGGCTCGGGAGTCCCGCTCTTCCAAGTGGGAAGCTCGGCGGCCGCCACACTCGGCAGCGTGCGCATCCTCCACAGCCCCGAGAAGACGACGGGGATGCCAGCCAGGAGGTTGAGAATGGCGCCAACGATGATCGTCGGGATGACTCCGATCGAGATCGAGAGCACGCCGGAGAGCAGCGCTCCCACCGGCATAACGCCCCAGACGATGAACCGGATCGACGCGTTCATCCGTCCGAGCAACTCCGGCGGGCAGATGCGTTGCCGATAGGTCAACTGCGAGATGTTGTAGACCAGCACGCCGAAGGTGAAGGCAAACAGGCCAATGATCAGCAGGGCCAGCGCCGCGGGCGCCAGCAGGGCGGCGGCAGGCGTCAAGAACAACGCGGCACCGCAGACAAGTTGAGCCGCCGGGATGGCGTGGCCTTCGCCGATCCAGCGCTGGATACGCGTCGTTAATGTCGCCCCGAGCAGCCCCCCGACGGCGCCCGCTGACCCGATCAGCCCGTAGACAGCGGGGCTGAAGTCGAGTTCGCGTAGCACCAGGATGGGCATCATCGTCAGGGCGATCGTGGTGCCCAGGTTGCCGATGGCGGTGCAGAGCACCACCCGCACCAGCAGCGGCTGTCGAAAGACCCAGGCGAGGCCCTCCCTGACCTCAACAACGAGGGGACGGCGTTCCTCCACCAGCTTCGCGATCTCCGTGTCCCGGATCGTGGTCAGGGCGATGAACGAGAACAGATAGGTCAGCGCTGTGACGCCCAGCAGCAGGGGTGCGGCGAGGATCGCCAGGAGGCCACCCGCGGCGGCCGGCCCCGCGATGCGGGCGAGCTGCGCGCTGGTCTCGAGCTTGCTGTTGGCTTCGGCGATCTGATCGGCCTGCACGAGGTTCGGGATGAAGCTTTGGTAGCTCACGTCGAAGAAAACCGAACACACCCCGACTGCCGTGGCGACCACCAGCAACTGCCAGAAGGCAAGCAGGTGGGTGAACCACAGGATCGGGATCGCCGCTAGCAGCACCACACGGACGAGATCAGCCCGCAGCATGACCTTCCGCTTGATCCAGCGGTCGATCCAGGCGCCCGCTGGCAGACCGATCAGCAGGAACGCGAGCGTCTCCGCCATGTTGAGGAGACCGACCTCGAAGGAGCTCGCGCCGAGCAAGGTCACCGCGACCACGGGGACCGCGAGGAGGCCGAACTGCTCGCCGAACTGGCTGAACGTCTCGCCGGTCCACAGCCGCAGGAAGCCGCTGTGCCGCCAGAGGGTCGAGGCTGGGGCCGAAGCGGAGGCGGCCTTCTGCGCGGTCGTCACGACGTGACGTTCCGGGTGGGTTCGAACCGCATCGTGGATGTCGCGACATCCGCTTTGAGGAGGGTGACCGTGAACGCGGCTCCCGTTTCGTGATGCCCTGAGCACTCGGCGGTCACCGCGGAATCCGGCAGTTGCACGTGCGCCATCTCGGCAGGCAGGGTGGCCCGCCCCCAATCGGCAACCGGCCGCCCGGCCGTCAGCGCCCCGCAGATCGCCAAGCCGAACCAGCCCTCGACCGGCAGCTGGGCGCGGCGGGTCACCACGTAGCGACCGCCGACCTCGCCGATGAGCGCCTCGGGGGCGTTCAGACTCGCGCCGCCGCGGGCGCGCTCCCGCACCTGCCGCGCCATGCCGACATCCTTCAGAATCTGCAGTGCCTCGTCGGCGGTGCCGGCATCCAGCTGCTGCTGCACGCCTAAGTAGTCGAGGTGGCGACGGGTTCGGATGCGCTCGCGCGAGACCGTCGAACTCGTCACCATCGCGTTCGCGTCGAGCGTTAACTCCGGCACGAAGGCTCCGCGGAGCCGGTCGGAGAGCAGCGAGGCCTCGCCCTCGCTCAGGAGATGGAGGGCCTGATCGAGGTCGTTCGACCCGGCGGGGTCGATCGTGGCGAACTCGATGTCGGTACGGTCGGCGTCGGGGAGGGGCGCGGCTTTCGCTGCCGTCTCCGCCTCGGCCAGCACGGCGGTGGGGAAGTCGCGCTCGAGGTTCACCTCGGCGGGAAGCGCGGCGAGAAGCTTCGCGAGTTCGTCGTTGGCAGCATCCGAGGTCAGTCGCAACGACGTCGTAAGCACCGGACAAGCCTACGACCGGGGGGTCTCGATACTCGGCTTCGCCGCTACTCGACCGGCTACGACAGCGGCAGCGTGTAGCCGTAGAGCGCATCGCGGCTCACAAGTCCGTCGCGCAGGAGGCCTGCGAGGGCACGCTCGAGTTGCGCGGAATCCGGCCAGAGTGCCTCGATCGTGTCGCCGGGCACCGGGATGTCGGCCGCTCGCAGTAGGCGCAGGATCAGCCCGCGCACCTGCCGGTCGGATCCCTCGTACCTCTTCTGCTTCGGCGTGCGTTCCCCTTCGTACTCGGGATACCCGGCGGCGCGCCACGCGCAGCTCTCGGCGAGTGGGCACGTCGGGCAGCGCGGCAAACGGGCGGTGCAGAGCACCTGCCCGAGTTCCATCGCGCCAGCGTTGGTGAGGCGCGCGCGCCTCGCATCGGTCGGGAGGATGCCGGCCATCGCCTCGAGATCTCGACGCGTCTTCGGCGGCCCCGGCTCAGCATTCCCGTCGAGCGCCCGCGCCAGCACCCGTCGGACGTTGGTGTCGACCACCGGCGTTCGCACCCCGTAGGCGAAAGCCGCGACCGCACGCGCCGTGTACGGCCCGACCCCTGGCAGCTCAAGCAACTCGTCCACCTCGGAGGGCACGCGGTTGCCGTGCCGCTCGGCGATCGCGACCGCCGCCCCGTGCAGGTTGAGCGCTCGCCGCGGGTATCCGAGCCGATCCCAGGCACGCACCGCCTCGCCGGGCGGAACTGACGCGAGCTCGGCGGGGGTCGGCCAGCGTTCCAACCATTCGGCGAGACGCGGGATCACCCGCGCGACCGGGGTCTGCTGCAGCATGAACTCGGCGATCAGGATGCCCCAGGCCGGATAGTCCGGATGCCGCCACGGCAACTCGCGATGGCCAGCCTCGTACCAGTCGGCGATCGCCTCTCCAACTCGCATCTCCCGGCTCGCGACCACGTCTCAACAGTAGGCTGGGCGACATGGCAAGGTGGGCACCGGAGCGCCGAGACACAATGCGCGGCCTCGCCGAAGAGCTTCTGCAGCAGTACGCGCACGGGCGGATCGTGGTGGGGATAGACGGTACCGACGGCGCGGGCAAGACCGTTTTCGCTGACGACTTGGCGACCGAGTTACGCGCGATGCGGCATGACGTCTTCCGCGCCTCGATGGACGACTTCCACCAGCCGCGCGCCCTCCGCCACGCGCAGGGCCGGGACTCTGCACAGGGGTTTTACCAGGACTCCTACGACCTGGCCGCCTTCCGCCGCGTGCTTCTCGGGCCGTTCCGGCTGGCGGGCTC
>JAYWDH010000194.1:0-3850 GCA_043779945.1 Microbacteriaceae bacterium | reverse complement strand
CGGCTCAGGTGTTGGCGGGGCGACCTCCTGGCGGCGCTTGGCGAGGGCGGCCGGGTCTTGCAGGGCGAGGCGGACTACGTCGACGTCTCGCCCACCGGCGCCGGAAGGTGCGAGCGCCACGGAGGCGTAGGTCTCGGCTCCGGGCACCAGGTCAGCGGCGAGCTTGCGTAGCGCCTGCACGACCTCGCCAAGATCGGTGCCGGCGGCAGCGGCCTTCAGCTCGTCGACGCCGACGTAGAGCGCGAAGCCGCGGGCTTCGGTCCCCTCCGGGACGGCTCGCACGGGACGGGGAGCGGCCAGCCCTTCCGGCTGGGGAACGGGGCGGATGATGGGACGGGCGGTAGGACGCAGTGCGTCCAGAGTGGCGAGCGACATGGTGTCGAATCCTTGATCTGGTGCGGGCGTCGCGGTGGAGTCGCCGGCAGGTGCGTCATCCACGGCTGATCGCCTCACGGATATTTCGTCGAAAGAGCGGGGGAACGGACCTACCGCCGAACAGGGCGGGGGTCCGGGAGTTCGTCATCACAGACAGAGAGAACTCGGCGCTGGGTGCGACTTTTAGGCACACATTCGACAACACGCGACCGAACGCACCGGCATCATCATGCCAGCAGTCCCCGGGGCCTCGAGAGAGCTCAGGGTGCGCCAGTGGTCCGTCATGTGCACAAGTTTGTTGCACGTACGCACGAAATGCAACTAGACGCCTGGCGCTGACGCCGGATGTGAGGGTTCGACGTCCACGATGACCTTCGGATTCGCGGCGACCCCGTCGCGAGCGGAAGCCGGAGAAGGTCAGACGGTCCCGTAAAGCCGGTCGCCAGCATCCCCGAGCCCGGGAACGATGTAGCCGAGCTCGTTGAGCTTCTCGTCGAGAGCCCCGAGCACGATTGTGACCTCGCGGCCCTCCGTCGCCTTCTTGACGGCCTCGAGACCTTCGGGCGCGCCGATCAGGCAGACGGCCGTGACATCCACCGCGCCGCGGGCAAACAGGTAGTCGATCGCGGCGATCAGGGACCCGCCGGTGGCGAGCATCGGATCGAGTACGAAGCACTGCCGGTTTGCGAGGTCCTCAGGCAAGCGCTCCGCGTAGATGTCGGGCTGCAGAGTCGTCTCGTTGCGCACCATGCCGAGGAAGCCGACCTCCGCGGTCGGGATGAGCTTGACCATGCCCCCGAGCAAGCCGAGGCCCGCGCGCAGGATCGGGACCACGAGGGGCCTCGGGTCGGAGATCGCGAGACCTTTTGCCTCCGCTACGGGGGTCTTCACGGTCACCGGCCTCGTGCGTACGTTGCGGGTGGCCTCGTAGGCCAGCAGCGTCATCAGCTCCTCGGCTAGCGCGCGGAACGTCGGCGACGGCGTCCTCTCGTCCCGCAGTACCGTCAGCTTGTGGGTGATGAGAGGGTGGTCGGCTACGTGCACTCGCATAGGCTTGATGCTACCGATCAGCTCGATGGCAAGTGTCGACAAGAGGGGTCCACGGATGCCGCAGCCGCCCGTTCCCGAGTCATGGATGCAGGCGGCCATGCGCGTGGCCATTGCGGAGGCCGAGCTCGCACTGCGCACCGGGGATGTGCCGGTGGGCGCCGTTCTGCTTGACACCGACGGCACTGTGTTGGCTCTGGCGCGCAACGAGCGCGAGAAGGCGCACGACCCGACGGCCCACGCCGAGGTGCTCGCGATCCGGCGAGGTGCCGCGGCCCGTGGTGACTGGCGACTCAGCGACACCACTCTGGTGGTCACCCTCGAGCCCTGCGTGCTGTGCGCGGGTGCGATTCTGTCCGCGCGGATCCCGCGCCTGGTGTTCGGGGCGTGGGACACCAAGGCGGGGGCCGCGGGGAGCGTGCACGATCTACTGCGCGACCGCAGGCTCAACCACCGCGTCGAGGTGTTTGGCGGAGTGCTCGAGCAGCAATCGGCAGCCATGTTGACCAAGTTCTTCCGCGGCGAGGCGCCGAGCGAGCTGTAGGCGCCTTGGCCGGCACTCGGCTGGCTTCAGTCCTCGCTCTTGAGAATGATCGCGTCGGTCCGCGGGTTGCCCTCGCTCGGCGGGTGGTAGACGTCGGGCTCGATGTAGATCACCCGTGCGGCTGGGATCTTCGAGCGGATGTCTGCCTCGAGTGCATCGATAGCCGTCGCGATCTCGATCAGCCGGGTCGCAGGCGGGAAGGCGACCTTCGCGGCCACCATCAGCTCGTCCGGCCCGAGGTAGAGAGTCTTCATGTGAATCAGCGACTCGACCGTCGCGTTGGCGTTGATGGCATCCCGAATCGTGGCGACGTTCTCAGGCGACGCGCCCTCGCCGAGCAGCAGACTCTTCGTCTCGATACCCAGGATGAGCGCCACCGCGATGAGCAGCGCGCCGATCGCGAGGGTCCCGAGCGAGTCGAACAGCGGGTTGCCGGTGATGATCGTGAGCCCGACGCCGAGCAGGGCGAACACCAGGCCGGTGAGCGCTGCGGTGTCTTCGAGCAGCAGGATCGGCAACTCGGGCGCCTTCGCGCGGCGGATGAACGAGGCCCACGAACCCGTTCCCTTGAACGGCAGCGACTCCCGACGTGCGGTGCGGAACGAGAAGCCCTCAAGCACGATGGAGACCAGAATGACGCCGATCGGCAGCCAAAGAACCTGAAGCGGTTCGGGGTGCTGCAGCTTGTTGAAGCCCTCGTAAAGCGAATACGCGCCCCCGACCGTGAACAGGATGATCGACACCAGAAAGCCGTAAAGGTAGCGGGCACGGCCGTAGCCGAACGGGTGCCCCTCGTCGGCTTCCTTCTTCGACCGGCGACCGCCAATCAGCAGCAAGATTTGGTTGATCGTGTCGGCGAAAGAATGCACCGCTTCGGCCAGCATGGCCCCGGATCCGGAGAGCAAGGCAGCGATCAGTTTCGTGACCGCGATACCCAGATTGGCCAGCATGGCAGCGATGATCGCCCTGTTTCCGCCGCTCAAACTCACCCCGCCAACCTACACTTCGAGCATGACCGTGGAGCTTCCGCAGATCGCCATCCTGGGTGCCGGATCGATGGGCAGTGCGATCCTCTCCGGCCTGCTTTCGCCCGACGTCCAGGTCGCTGGCATTACCGTGACCAACCGCACCGAGGCGAAAGCCGCGACCGTGCGTCACGAGGGTGTGGTGTCGCTCGCTCTCGAGTCTGATCCGGATGCCACGACCACTGCCCTGCGAGGAGCCAAGCTCGTGCTGCTTGGCGTGAAGCCTGCGATGGTGCCCGATCTGTTGCGCGGCATTCGGGAATCGCTGGAGCCTGACGCCCTGGTAGTCAGCATCGCCGCGGGCGTGACGATCGAGACGATGGAGGCGCTCGTTCGGCAGGTCGTGTTCCGCTCGATGCCGAATACACCCTCGGTCGTCGGCCTGGGCGTCACCGGGGTCGCCGCCGGCTCGCGCGCTTCGGCATCCGATGCCGCGCTGGTGCGCACGCTCTTCGAAACTGTTGGTGCGGTGATCGAGCTGCCGGAGTCGCAGATCGATGCGCTCGGCACGATCTCGGGATCCGGCCCGGCCTACGTGTTCTTTCTGATCGAGCAGCTCACCGCCACGGCGCGCAAGCTCGGCTTCGACGAGTCACAGTCGCGACTGATGGTCGAGCGGACCTTCCGAGGCGCCTCCGAGATGCTCGCGGTCTCGGATGCCGGCCCGGCCGAACTTCGCCGTCGCGTCACGAGCCCGAAGGGCACCACTGAGCGCGCGATCGGCGTGCTGCAGGCGGCGGACCTCAGCGAACTCTTCGACCGCGCCGCGACCGCCGCACTTGTACGTTCGGCCGAAATGGCGCGCGGCGAGTAGGCCGTCCCGGCCCGTGGGGGTGCCGAGCCCATCCGGTTCCGCCAA
>JAYWDH010000193.1:0-3853 GCA_043779945.1 Microbacteriaceae bacterium | reverse complement strand
ACCGCGATGACAACCACCATCCCGCACTCGGGGGCCGTTGAAACCGACCTCATGGAGACGCCGATCGGGGCCATTGACCTCAGCCAGCTCGAGTTCGGCCCCTTCGAGATCAAGACGATCCACCTGGAGGCAGCACGATGACGGCGTTAGCGAACGACACAGTGATTCCCGCTCGAACGCAGGGCGCTGCGCTCGTGGCGGCTGGGTTCGGGCAGAACGTGATCCTGACCACAGTGACCACGTTCATCCTGGTCTACCTGCTTCAGTACGTGCACATCAGCACGGTGGGAATCGCGGTGGTCACCACTATCATCACGGTGGCGAAGTTCCTCGACGCGGTCAGCGATCCGCTGATGGGCAGCCTGATCGACATGACCAGGACCCGCTGGGGCAAGCTGCGACCCTACGTGCTCTTCTCGGCGGTGCCGGTCGCCGTGCTCACCGGACTGCTCTTCTCGGTCCCCGACATCGCAGAGTCGGGCCAACTCGTCTTCTTCGGCATCGTCTACCTGCTCTGGGGTTTCGCGTACACCGTGTGCGATGTGCCGTTCTGGGGACTCATCGGCTCGGCCTTCCCCGACCCAGCGGTCAGGACCCGGGTCATCTCGAACGTGCGCGCGTTCGGAGCGATCTCGCTGGGAATCGCCACCCTCGGCCTGCCGTATCTCGCCCAAGGGTTGAGCTTCGGCCCGACGAGCGCCGCCGGCTGGTCGCGCGCCGTCTTCCTGATCGCCATCATCGGGATGGGGCTCTACCTGATCGCGTTCTTCTTCACGCGGGAGCGCGTGACCGCTGCGACGACGCGACTGACCGTGCGGCAGCTGTTCGGCACCCTGTTCCGCAACACCCCGCTGCTACTCGTGCTGATCGGATCGATCATCGGCTTCGGGCGCAACATCGTCCAGGCGGGCGGTGCGGTGTTCGCGGTGATCGCCTACGGCAACCCTCTGTACTTCACCTTCATCGGCGCGGCGATCATTCTCGGCGTGGTGATTGCGGCGTTCCTGACCCCGCTCGTGCTCAAACGGGTCAGCGCTCGGCGGCTGATGATCATCAGCTCCTTCGTCGGTGCCGCGCTCTACCTGGTGCTCTGGCTGGTTGGCTTCGCCAGCCTGGTCGGGATGATGGTGTTCATCTTCCTGACCGGACTCACGCTCGGCATCTTCCTCGTAGTGCAGACCACCCTGATCGCGGATGCCGTAGACGACGTCGAGCGCCGGACCGGCGTGCGCAATGACGGCATCTCGTTCGCCACGCTGACCTTCTCGGCGAAGATCATGGGCGCGCTTGCGGTGCTTGTCTTCGGCGCTTTCGTCGTGCTCGCTGGCTACCAGGATGGCGTGACGATCACACCCGCGATGCAGAACACCGTGTTCTTCTCGATCACCGTCATCCCGGCAATCAGTTGCGTGCTCTCGGCGGTGCCGTTCTTCTTCTATCGGCTGGGCCAGTCGCGGGTTCAGCCGCCGACATAGCGCGGCGCCGGGGCGGCCTCGGCCACCAAATGCTCTCAGCTCAGCGCCGCAGGCGGCCGCCGAGAAGCCCGGCGAGAACGGCATGCAGCAGGGGAAGCACCGATAGCGCCATCAGCACGGTGCCCATCACGGCATCCGCGGGGCGCAGCAGCACGCCGCTCACCAGGAGGCCGACGAACAGGACCGCCGAGATGATCCGGCCGGCGGTTCGCTCCAATTGCCGGAGGCGCTTGTCGAGCCGCGGCGTCGCGACCTCAATCTCGCCGCTCTCAAGCCGGGTAGCGAGGTCGTCGAGTCGGCGGGGAAGCCTGGCTGCGATCCCGACCGTCGACACCACCTCGCGGGCGAGAGATCCGATGACGCCGCCCCGCTCGTCGAGGAGCAACTGTTCTGCGTACGGCTCCACCGAATTCCAGATGTTGAAGTCCGGGTCGAGCGTGCTGCACAGACCGGAGATCAAGGAGACCGCACGGATCACGAGCAGGAAGTTCTCGGGCAGCTGGAACGGCAGCACCCGGATGGTCTCGCCGAACTCCTCGGCGAACGCCCTCAGCTCGCGCGGGTCGACCTCCTGCAATGCGGTGAAAGCGACCCCGCCGAACCGCGAGAACAGCGCCGACATCGTGCGCTCCAACTCGCGCGTGTCGGCCGAGGGAAGCAGCACCCCCAAGTCGCGCATACTGGCGACGAGCCGCCGGCCGTCGCGCGAGGCTACCGCGATCAGGAACCGCTGCAAGCCACTCCTGAGACCGTCGGGGATCTCGCCCATCATCCCGAAATCGACGAAGGTGAGGACCCAGGCGCGACCGTCCTCGGTTCCACCCGTTCCATCTGAGGAGCCGGGTGAAACGGGCGTGACGAAGATGTTCCCCGGATGTGCGTCGCCGTGAAAGAAGCCGTCGACGAACAACTGGTCGAACATCACATTCGCGAACTCGGAGGCAACCTCGGCGGGGTCGATCCCGGCCGCGCGCAGCGCATCGAGGTCGTTGATCTTGATCGCGCTCACGTCCTGCAGGGTGAGCAGCCGGCGGGTCGTGCGTTCCCACGCGATGCCGGGAACGCGTACCCGTGGGTCGCCCTCAAACTGCGCGGCGAACCGCTCCGCGCTCTGAGCCTCATGCAGGTAGTCGATCTCCTCAAGGCTGGTCTGCGCGAACTCCTCCGCCAGCGCGGGAAGGTCGACGCGCTGCGACACGAGTTTTACGCGACTCAACCACCCCGCCACCCGCCGGAGGGCGGCGAGGTCGATGTCAACGATCATGTCGATCCCGGGGCGCTGCACCTTGACCACGAGGTCAGTGAATCCGGTATCCGCGGCCGCGTCAGACGTCAGCCGCGCGCGGTGCGCCTGCCCCAGTGATGCCGCCGCCAGTGGTGTCGGGTCAAAGAACTCGTACGCCCGCTCCAGCGTCATGCCCAACTCGAACTCGGCGAGCGCCCGGATCTCGGCGAAGTTCTCCGGGCGCACCTCATCTTGAAGACCCTCCAGCTCGCGTGTGACCTCGGGCGGGAGCACGTCGAGACGCGACGACAAGAACTGGCCGACCTTGATCATCAGGCCGCCGAGACCGGTGGCCAGCCCGTAGAAGTTGCGCGCCATGCGTCGCCATCGGCGCGCACGCCCTCGAGCGCCGAAACTAGCGAGACCGATGCGCGGGAGGAAAAGTTCGAACCACCAATTCTCGACCATGTACCGCGTCGCGAATCGCAGGATGCGGCGGTAGCGTGCCCGCCCACTCCGGTCGTACGCCACCGAGTCGCCCCGATGCCGTTCCGCCCGTGGCACGCCGGTCAGTCCTGGGCGAGGATCGCGTAGAGCTTACGACGCGCCTCGTCGAGCACTGCTACCGCCTCGGAAACCTGCTCGGACGAACCGCTCTGCACCACTTGCGCGGCGGCCTGCGCGAGCTGTGCGCCGGCCTTGGGGATAGCGCTTGCCCGCCCGGCCGCGCGCATGCCCGACATTTCCCACGGGGCGGAACGGTTCGGCGCCGCGGCGGCCTCGGCGCGCCCCGAGTCCGTCAGCGAGTAGGTCTTCTTACCAGCCGACTCATCGGCGGTGACAAGCCCCTCGTCGGCGAGCAGCTGAAGAGTCGGGTAGACCGAGCCGGGGCTCGGCTTCCACATGCCCTGGCTGCGGTCCTCGATGGCGCGGATGATCTGGTAGCCGTGCATCGGCTCCTCGACCAGGATTGCGAGCACCGCCGCGCGCACGTCGCCGCGGCCCATGCGGGTGCCGACCCGCCGCTCAAAAGAGCCGCGCATCTGGTTCATCGCCTCCCAGAGACCAGCCCCAGTGCGCCCGGCGCCGGGTCGAGAACGAGTTCCGAATGGACTACCTGTCGACGAGCCGTTCATGACATCCTCCTGAAATT
>JAYWDH010000192.1:0-10797 GCA_043779945.1 Microbacteriaceae bacterium | reverse complement strand
GACGGCTTGGCCGCTAGTCGAGGACCCAGCCCAGACGGATTCGGCGCTCGGCGCCGCGGTCAGGTGGTCGGTCCAGGCGCCGCCACTCCACCACCGGTACGCCCGCGAGTCAGTCGGGTCTGGATACCACCCTGCCTGCGGTGTGATGATGTCTGTCATGCGTCCCCCTGGGGCGTCCGTGCGCGGTGCACACCTATGATCCTTCCCAGATCCGCGCCTGATCGCGACCCCGCAACCGGGTCTCCCCCGGACGGGGGAAGAGGCAGGTGATGACGCCACACCCCCCTGAAGGAGACGGATCGTGGCATTTTGCGCGTGCGCCCGATCCGCGAAACAACTGGATATGGGCTCTCGAACTCGGAGGGGAAGGCGGTCTCCCACCTCCCCCGTTCGAGATCAGTCGGCGTGCGCGCCGCTCTCCCAGACCGGTGCCGCGATGTCGAGGGCGCTGCCCACTACATGCACGCGAAGGTCGTTCGTCGAACCGGCGATTCCGGGAGGGGAACCCGAGATCACGACCACCTTGTCGCCGATCTCCGCGAGTCCGGAGTCGAGCAGCTTCATGTCGACCTGCTGATACATCGCGTCGGTGTGGGTCACGCGATCCACCAGGAACGACTCGATGCCCCAGGTGAGAGCCATCCGTCGGCGGATTGCCTCGTCGGGCGTGAATGCCTTCATCGGAATACGAAAGCGCAGTCGCGACATACGGCGCGCCGAGTCGCCAGATTCGGTGAACACGCAGACGTACTTCGCGTCGACGAAGTCGGCCACCTCTGCCGCAACCAGGGTGAGCGCACCGCCCTGCGTGCGCGGCCTGGTACCCAAGGGCTGGATGCGCTCGAGGCCGTGGTCCTCGGTCGAACTGACGATCCTGGCCATGGTGGCAACGGTGACCACGGGGTACTCGCCGACGCTCGTTTCCCCAGAGAGCATCACGGCATCCGCTCCGTCGAGCACGGCGTTCGCGACATCCGATGTTTCCGCACGCGTTGGGACCGGACTCGAGATCATGGACTCGAGCATCTGCGTCGCCACGATGACCGGCTTGGCCATTCGCCGAGCGAGTTCGACGGCCTGTTTTTGTACGATCGGAACGGCTTCGAGTGGCAACTCGACGCCCAGGTCCCCGCGGGCAACCATGATGCCGTCGAAGGCATCGATGATCGCTTCGAGGTTGTCAACGGCCTGCGGCTTCTCGATTTTGGCGATGACGGGCACCTTGCGACCCTCTTCCGCCATGATTTCGTGGACGCGGGTGATGTCGTTGGCATCACGCACGAAGGAGAGCGCGATGTAATCAGCACCGAGGCGCAGGCCCCAGCGCAGATCCGCTTCATCCTTTTCCGAGAGAGCGGGCACGTTGACAGCGACGCCGGGCAGGTTGATGCCTTTGTTGTTCGAGACTGGCCCCGCGACGATGACCTCGGTACGCACGCGCACTCCGTCGGTGTCGAGCACCTTGACTTTCACCTTGCCGTCGTCGATCAGCAGAAAGTCTCCGGCAGTCACATCCTGAGGCAGGCCCTTGAAGGTGGTGCCGACCAGGTCCTTGGTGCCGACGACATCCTCAGTGGTGATCGTGAAGATGTCACCGACCGCAAGATCGTACGGGCCAGCCTCGAACTTGCCGAGACGAATCTTCGGGCCCTGGAGGTCGACGAGCACGGCGACCGGCGTGCTCGTGTCCTCAGCCGCCTTGCGCACGTTCACGTAGACCTCTTCGTGCACCGCATAACTGCCGTGGCTGAGGTTCATTCGCGCGACGTTCACACCGGCCTCGATGATAGCTCGGATGTTCTCGTAGCTTGACGTTGCCGGCCCGAGGGTTGCGACGATCTTGGCTCGTCTCATGACTTCCTTCTGTGGTGGTGGGTGGGAAGGACGCGCTCGGTGGCAGAACGCGTCGGAGGACTAGAACGCGATGGCGCGATCGGTGGGGCGCACAGGGAACGGCAATTGCGTGTCCCCTTCCAGGAAGCGGTCGACGGCGGATGCCGCGGCACGCCCCTCCGCGATGGCCCAGACGATGAGCGACTGGCCTCGACCGGCGTCGCCGGCCACGAAGACGCCTGATTCGCTGGTCTGGTAGTCCTGGTCACGCGCCACGTTGCCGCGGTCGTCGAACGGGAGCTGCAACTGCTCATCGAGCGTCTCCGACTCGGCGCCCCTGAAGCCCAGTGCGAGCAGCACGAGGTCGGCTGGGATCTCGCGCTCGGTCCCCGACTTCGGGACGCGGCGTCCGTCGACGTACTCGGTCTCGGCGACGCGCAGCGCGCGAACCTCACCCGCGTCATTCTTGAGGAACTCGACCGTCGAGGCCAGATACATTCGCTCACCGCCCTCCTCGTGGGCGCTGGCGACTTCGAACAGGTTCGGCATCATCGGCCAGGGCTGGCTCACTGGGCGTTCCGACGGCGGCTGGATGCCGATGGCCAGATTGGTGACCGTGAGGGCACCCTGGCGGTGGGCGGTGCCAATGCAGTCGGCCCCGGTGTCCCCGCCGCCAAGAACGATGACGTGCTTGCCCTCCGCCGTGAGCTGGTTCGCAACCAGGTCGCCGGCGCCCACTTTATTCTGCTGAACGAGATACTCCATGGCGTAGTGGACACCCAGCAGGTCGCGCCCAGGGATCGGCAGATCACGCGGAACTATGGCACCGGTGGCAACCACCACAGCGTCGTAGCGGGACTTCAGCTCGCTCCACCCGATGTCCTTACCGATCTCGACACCCGCACGGAAACGGGTTCCCTCCGCCTGCATCTGCGCGAGACGCGCCTCGATCTGTTTCTTCTCCATCTTGAAATCTGGGATTCCATATCGCAGTAGGCCGCCGATGCGGTCGTCGCGCTCATAGACGGCCACCGTGTGCCCGGCTCGGGTCAGCTGTTGGGCTGCAGCGAGGCCAGCCGGACCCGATCCGACCACGGCGACGGTTTTGCCAGTCAGGCGCTCCGGCGGATGCGGCGTGACCCAGCCATTCTGGAACGCCTGGTCGATGATCGAGACCTCAACCTGCTTGATCGTCACGGCGGGCTGGTTGATCCCCAGCACGCAACTCGCTTCGCAGGGGGCCGGACAGAGCCGCCCGGTGAACTCAGGGAAATTGTTGGTCGCGTGCAGTCGCTCGATGGCCTGACGGCCCTCGTTGCGCCAGGTGAGGTCGTTCCACTCCGGGATCAGGTTGCCCAGAGGACAGCCGTGGTGACAGAACGGGATACCGCAGTCCATGCAGCGGCCGGCCTGACGGCGGAGCTGTTCCGGCTCTTGCGACTCGTAGACCTCTTTCCAGTCCATGATGCGCACCGGGACGGGACGCCGCTTCGGCAGCTCACGTTCCTGGGTCTTCAGGAACCCTTTGGGGTCAGCCACCAGTCGCCTCCATGATTCGAGACCAGACGACGTCGCCGTCAGGGTCTAAGCCCTCGGCCGCGGCAGTCTGGCGGGCTTTGAGCACCGCGGCGTAGTCGCGCGGCAGCACCTTGACGAACTTCGAGAAGCCGTCGGGGTCGTCCAACATGCGCTGGGCCAGCGGCGAGTCGGTCTCCGCGACATGCTGTTGGAGGAGGTCGGTCAAGATCTCGATGTCAGCGCTCTCCAGCGGGAGCAGTGAGAGCTCACCCGTCGCCAAGGCATCGCGGTTGACGCGCTCGGGGCGGAGCTCGTAGATGTAGGCGGTTCCACCTGACATGCCTGCACCCAAGTTGCGACCGGTCGCCCCGAGGATGACGGCGAGCCCGCCGGTCATGTACTCGAGCGCATGGTCGCCCACGCCCTCCACCACCGCGCTTGCGCCAGAGTTGCGCACCAGGAACCGCTCCCCCACGACTCCCCGGATGAACATGCTGCCCTGCGTTGCCCCGTAGCCGATGACGTTGCCAGCAATCACGTTGCGCTCAGCTGGGAACACGGCTTCGCGCGGCGGGCGCACGACGATCCGTCCACCGGACAAGCCCTTGCCGACATAGTCGTTGCTGTCACCCTCGAGGCGCAGCGTGATCCCGGTCGGCATGAATGCTCCGAGCGACTGGCCCGCCGAGCCGGTCATCGAGACCTCGATGGTGCCGACCGGGAGTCCGTGCTCGCCGTACTTTTTGGTGACCTCGTGACCGAGCATCGTGCCGACCGCGCGTTCCGTGTTGCGGATCGGGAGCTCGATGCGCACCTTCTCGCCGTGCTCGAGCGCATTTACCGACCGCTTGATCAGCTCCACGTCGAAATGCTTCTCAAGCTCATGCTCCTGCCCGCGACGGTTGCGGCGCGGCTCGTCGGCCGCGAAGACGGGACCGACCAACACCGGTGTCAGGTCGAGACCGTCCGCCTTCCAGTGATCGATGGCGCGGTCAACGTCGAGCAGCTCGGTGTGGCCGATGGCCTCGTCGAGCGAGCGGAAGCCGAGCTCAGCGAGGTACTCACGTACTTCCTGGGCCAGGAACTCGAAGAAGGTCTCCACGAACTCCGGCTTGCCGGAGAAACGGGCGCGGAGCTCCGGGTTCTGCGTTGCGACGCCGACCGGGCAGGTGTCGAGGTGGCAAACGCGCATCATGATGCAGCCGCTCACGACCAGCGGTGCGGTGGCAAAGCCATACTCTTCCGCACCGAGCAGCGCGGCCACGATGACGTCACGACCGGTCTTCATCTGACCGTCGACCTGCACGATGACGCGGTCCCGCATGCCATTCAGCATGAGGGTCTGCTGCGTCTCAGCCAGGCCGATCTCCCACGGGGTTCCCGCGTGCTTGAGCGAGTTGAGCGGGGACGCTCCAGTGCCGCCGTCATGGCCGGAGACCAGCACGACATCCGCAAGTGCCTTCGTCACGCCCGCGGCGACCGCGCCAATGCCGGATTGCGACACCAGCTTCACGTGAACACGCGCTTCGGGGTTGGCCCGTTTCAGGTCGAAGATCAGCTGCTTGAGGTCTTCGATCGAGTAGATGTCGTGGTGCGGCGGCGGTGAGATGAGGCCCACGCCAGCCGTCGAGTGCCGGGTGCGCGCGATCCACGGGTAGACCTTGGCGGCCGCCAGCTGGCCGCCCTCGCCAGGCTTTGCCCCCTGCGCCATCTTGATCTGGATGTCCGTGGCATGCGTCAGGTACATGCTGGTAACGCCAAACCGCCCGCTTGCCACCTGCTTGATTCGACTGTTGCGCTCAGGGTCAAGTAGACGTTCGACGTCTTCGCCACCCTCTCCGGTGTTGCTGCGGCCGCCGATCCGGTTCATGGCAATCGCCATTGTCTCGTGCGCCTCTTGGCTGATCGAGCCATAGCTCATCGCGCCAGTGCTGAAGCGGCTGATGATGGCCGAGATGGATTCGACCTCGTCGATGGGCACGGGGTTCAGACCGTGCGTCTTGAGCCTGAAGAGGCCGCGCAGAGTCTGCAGGTGCTCCGCCTGGTCGTCGACCAACTTCGTGTACTCGCGGAAGATGTCGTAGCGCTTCGCGCGCGTGGAGTGCTGCAGTCGGAACACGGTGTCCGGGTTGAACAGGTGTGTCGGTCCCCCCCGCCGCCATTGGTACTCGCCGCCGACCTGGAGACGTTCGTGGGCGATGGTGGCACCATCATCCGGGTATGCGGCCGCATGACGGGCCATGTTCTCGGCGGCGATCACGTCGATCCCGACCCCGCCCAGCAGGCTGGTGGTGCCCGTGAAGTACTGGTCCACCAGTCCCTGGCTCAGCCCGACCGCCTCGAAGGCCTGCGCGCCCGCGTAGGAACCGACCACCGAGATGCCCATCTTGGACATGATCTTGAGCACGCCCTTGCCGAGCGCCTTGATCAGGTTCTTGACGGCCTTCTCCGGTGAGATCCCGGTGAGCATGCCGCTGCGCACAAGTTGCTCGGCGGTTTCCATCGCGAGGTACGGGTTAATTGCGGAGGCGCCATAGCCGATCAGGAGCGCGACGTGGTGTACCTCGCGCACGTCGCCTGCCTCCACGATTAGTCCGACCTTCATACGGGTCTCTTGCCGGATCAGGTGGTGATGCACAGCGGCAAGCATCAGCAGCGAAGGGATCGGTGCGAACTCGGCGTTTGAGTCACGGTCACTCAGTACGAGGAACTGCGCGCCGCTCTCGATCGCGTTGTCGACCTCGTGGCACATTGCGGTGAGACGACCAACGAGCCCGTCGGTAGCGTCGTTGACCCGGTACAGGCCCTTGATCACACGGGAAGGCTTGCGGCCGCTCTCCGTCTCGAAGTGCTGGATCTTTGCGAGCTCGTCGTTGTCGATCACCGGGAAGTCGAGAACGATCTGACGGGCGTGTTCCGGCGTCGCAGCCAACAGGTTGCGCTCCGGGCCCAGCCCCAGCTTCATCGAGGTCACGACCTCTTCGCGGATGCTGTCCAGCGGCGGGTTCGTGACCTGCGCGAACGCCTGGGTGAAGTAGTCGAACAGCAGCCGTGGACGGTCGCTGAGCACTGCGATCGGGGTGTCAGACCCCATCGCGCCGAGCGGTTCTGCGCCATTCTGCGCCAGCGGGGACACCAACATCCGCACCTCTTCCTCGGTGTACCCGAAGGTGCGCTGGCGGCGCACTACCGAGGCCGGGGTGTGAGTGATGTGCTCGCGCTCGGGCAGGTCGGCGAGATGGATGCGACCGGCGTCGAGCCAGTCCTGATACGGGTCCGTCCCCGAGATCTCGGCCTTGATCTCGTCGTCCTCCACGATGCGGCCCGCGACGGTGTCGACCAGGAACATCTTGCCGGGCCGCAGTCGGCCCTTACGCACGATCTTGTCGGCGGGGAAATCCAGCACGCCGATCTCGCTGGCCAACACGACGAGCCCATCGTCGGTCACGAGGAAGCGGCCGGGGCGCAGGCCGTTGCGGTCCAGCGTGGCGCCGACCAGCGATCCGTCGGTGAACACCAGGGCGGCCGGGCCGTCCCACGGCTCCATCATCATCGAGTGGTACTCGTAGAAACTGCGGCGACGCGGGTCGATGTCGACCTGGTTCTCCCACGCCTCTGGCACCATCATCATGATCGCGTGCGGCAGCGAACGGCCGCCGAGAGTCAGCAGTTCCACGACCTCGTCGAACGAGGCCGAGTCGCTCGCCCCCTCGCTGACGATGGGGAACAGCGGGCGTAGGTCGCCGAGCAGCTCGGATTCGAGCTGACTCTGGCGGGCGCGCATCCAGTTGCGATTGCCTTGCACCGTGTTGATCTCGCCGTTGTGCGCGATCACGCGGAACGGCTGCGCGAGAGGCCAGGACGGGAAGGTGTTCGTCGAGTACCGCGAGTGCACGAGAGCGAGCTTCGAGGCGAAGCGCTCGTCGCTGAGGTCCGGGTAGAAAGGCTCCAGCTGCAGGGTGGTGACCATGCCCTTATAGACGAGGGTGCGAGCCGACAGAGACGGGAAGTACGCACCCAGCTCACGCTCGGCGCGCTTGCGCAGCCGGAAGGTTTGACGGTCGAGAAAGATTTCGGCGAGCGAAACGCCGAACTCGTCAGTGCGCGTCGATTCCAGGAAGAGCTGCTCAAAGGCGGGAGCGGCTTCGCGGGCCAGGTGCCCGAGGTGGGTCGGATCGGTCGGCACCTCGCGCCAGCCCAGTACGCGCAGCCCCTCCTGCTCGGCGATAACGCCGACGCCCGCCTTCAGAGTCTCGCGCTGCGCAGCGTCGAGCGGGAGGAACGCCATGCCGACGGCATAGCGTCCGATCGGCGGCAGCTCGAATCCGGCCACCGCTCTCAGGAACTCGTCTGGCATCTGCGTGACGATGCCCGCGCCGTCGCCGGTGCCCGCATCGGATCCAACCGCTCCGCGGTGCTCAAGGTGGCGAAGGGCGTCAAGAGCGAGCGAGATGATGTCGTGGCCTGCGGTCCCGCGGAGCGTCGCGACCATGGCGAGGCCACATGCATCCTTCTCGTGACGCGGGTCGTACAGCCCCTGCGCCGCGGGGATTGCGTTGAACGAGCCGTACGCCGAAGGCGTTGATGCCGCAGGCTCGAGCGGCGAGTGATGCGCCATGAGTACCGTCCTCACGATGGTGCAGGGGATGGGACGTCGATGGCCCAACAAATGGAGGTGTGCCGAATACCGCTCGGGGAAGCGGAAGAACAGCCTGTCAGCGTGGTGTCGCTGGACGCCTGGTTAGCTTGGGCGCCTACGCGGATCGGGAGGCCCCGCTTGTGGCGGGAATCCCCTTCGCACTCGAACCCGTCTCGACGTCATCGCCCTCTTCGTCGGTATCGGAGTAGATGTCTTCCGACTCTACCTCAGAGGGCGGGGTCCACTGCTCTCCCGAGAGGTAGATGCTCGGCTCGATGCCGCGGTGGCGACGGGTCTGCACGGCGATGATGATGATGCCGAGCAGGATCGCGCCGATCGCCGCCCAGACGTTCGCTCGGATCCCAAACACCGACTGGCTCGGATCGACACGGATCGACTCGAACCAGCTGCGACCGAGGCCGTACCAGATCAGGTAGAGGCCCAGAACCTTGCCCCATTGCCCGCTGGGCCGACGACTGAAGTGGATCGACACGGGCAGCCGACCGCCGGTCACAATGGACCACTTGTTCTCGATCGCGAGGATCAGGATCACGCCGAAGACGATCCAGATCATCTCGTAGAGAAACGTCGGGTGGAAGAAGACTCCAGTGGCGGGCAGTCCACTTGGATACGCGGTGTTCGTCGACTCGATCTCGAGACCCCACGGCAGGCTAGTCGGCAGACCGAACAGCTCGTGGTTGAAGTAGTTCCCGAGGCGTCCGAGCGCCTGGGCGATCAGCAGGCCGGGGACGAGCGCGTCGGCGACGCTCGTGAAGCGCAGCCCTGCAATCCGGCAACCAATCGCGACACCGATGGCCCCGCCGATCAGGGCACCGAAGATGGCGACGCCACCGTCCCAGACGTTCCAGATGGCACCGGGCTGCGTGGGGTTCCAGGTATTTTTGCCCACGCCGAAGTAATCGGAGACGTGGGTCAGCACGTGGAAGAGCCGCGAGCCCACAATCCCCAGCACGATCGCCCAGAGCGACACGTCAACGATGATCCATGGCTCGGCACCGCGACGCACCATACGGGCATTGGTGATGACCAGCGCGCCGATGATGCCCGCCAGGATGCACAGCGCGTATGCGTGCACCGGGAGCGTCCAGTTCGCGTTCCAGGCGGGGATCCAGGAGTGGATCCAGGTACCGACGTAGAACACCGACCAGGCGTCCGGCGGACTGGGAATCGTGAGCGGAAGCACGGAGCACCTTTCGGTGGAAGAGAGTTCGAAGTCTATCGACTGCGACCTTGAGCGAGAGCCGCAGCCGTGCGGGCGACCCCGGCGACGCCGTGTTCGGCGAGAGCGCTGACCAGTGCAGATCCCACGATCGCGCCGTCAGCGTATGCAAGCACCTCGGCGACCTGATCACCAGTCGAGATGCCGATCCCGACGCAGACGTTCTCGGCGTTCGCCGCGCGCAAGCGGGCAACGAGGGTGCGTGCGGCAGCATCCACGTCGTGCCGGGCGCCCGTGATACCCATCGTTGACACCGCGTAGACGAAGCCGCGGCTGGCCTCGACGGTGGTGACGATCCGATCCTCGGTGGACGACGGTGCGGCGAGGAACACGCGGTCCAGGCCGGTGCGCTCACTGGTAGCGAGCCAGTCGGCGGCCGAATCCGGTGTGATGTCCGGCGTGATGAGCCCCGCCCCCCCGGCACTCAGCAGCGCGTCGGCGAATCGGTCAGCTCCGTACTGCACCACCGGGTTCCAGTAGGTCATCACCAGAACAGGCGCGTCGACACGGGCCCGGATTGCCTCAACGGCTGTGAACACGTCGCGGATGCGGAATCCGGCCGCCAGCGCGGTCTGGGTCGCCTTCTGGATGACCAGGCCGTCCATAACGGGGTCGGAGTACGGGAGGCCGAGTTCGAGCACATCGACGCCGTTCTCGACGAGGGCGACTGCGGCGTCGATGCTGGTCGCAAGATCCGGGAAGCCGACCGGAAGATAGCCGACGAGGCTGCCGACACCCGCGGCGCGATTGGCCTCGATCGCAACTCCGACAGAGTGCAGAGCGGTCGTCACGACTGAACCGCGCCCTCGTCGAAGAGGCCGAACCAGGTGCCGGCGGTCTGCATGTCCTTGTCACCGCGGCCGCTCAGATTGATCAGGATCACGGCCTCCGGTCCGAACTCCCGGCCCAACTTCAGCGCACCGGCCAGGGCGTGCGCCGATTCGATCGCCGGGATAATTCCCTCAGTACGGCTGAGCAGTTGCATGGCGTCCATCGCTTCGGCGTCGGTGGCCGGGAGGTAGGTCACGCGACCGATGTCGGACAGGTAGGAATGCTCAGGCCCAACGCCCGGGTAGTCGAGGCCGGCCGAGATCGAGTGCGACTCGGTGGTCTGCCCGTCCTCGTCTTGCAGCAGGTAGCTGCGGGCGCCGTGCAGGATGCCGGGCCGACCGCGCTCGATCGCCGCGGCGTGCATGTTGGTGTCGATCCCCTCCCCGGCAGCCTCGTACCCGAAAAGCTTCACCGAGGGGTCGTCGAGGAAAGCGTTGAAGATTCCGATCGCGTTCGATCCGCCGCCTACGCAGGCCACAACTGCATCTGGCAGTCGCCCTGTTAGCTCGAGCACTTGGGCGCGCGCCTCCTCGCCGATGATCTTTTGAAAGTCGCGAACCATGGCCGGGAACGGATGCGGCCCGGCAACCGTGCCGAAGATGTAATTGGTGGTCTCGACGCTCGTCACCCACTCGCGGTATGCCTCATTAATTGCATCCTTGAGGGTGCGGGATCCCGTGGTCACGGAGACGACTTCTGCGCCGAGTAGGCGCATTCTGGCCACGTTGAGCGCCTG
>JAYWDH010000191.1:0-10817 GCA_043779945.1 Microbacteriaceae bacterium | reverse complement strand
ACCACGTGGACTGCAAAGACACCAAGAAGCGCATGACAAACGGCCGCAACGGGCGGCTGGGTTCGCTACTTTCGTGGGCAGATCCGCTGCGCGGGTGGGACTTCATCTCCACCGGTCATGGGGACGTACCGTGGGAGGACTCTTTCCGGATGCTCAACGCGATTGGCTACGACGGACCGATCTCGGTCGAGTGGGAGGATGCCGGAATGGATCGTCTCGTTGGCGCGCCAGAAGCTCTCGCATTTGTTCGCCGGCTGGCATTTGAGGCACCCAGCGCGGCATTCGACGCGGCATTCAGCAGTCGCAAGGAGTAGCTCCTCACGGGAGAAGAGATAGCCGACAACGGTCGGGCACTGCGCGTGAAGGCTTCGCGGTCACGATACGAAACCCCTTTTCTCCAACCGCAATCAGCCAACTCTGGAATCGGGATCGCAAGGGACCGATCGGCCCGCCGCTCAGCTGCACCGCAGCCCTGACGTCGGGGACTCAGCGCCCCACGAACAGCGGTGCCAAGGGGGTGGTGATCTCCATCGCCGTGGAGAGCGCGACGCAGACCGCGACCAGGATGGCGACGGCGAGAGCGGTCCGACCCTGGGCGCTCGCGGCGTCCACTGCAGATTTGAGCTCGCGGAACTCGTCAACGGGAACTGACTGCTGCAGCGCGGAAGTCGGCGAGCGCCAGGTTCCCGGCTGCTCCGCTGCGAGGGCGAGAGTCGCCAGTTCGGCGGTGGTGAGAACGGGCCCCCGCGCGGAGAACCAGCGCGAGAGGGATCGCGACGGCACGACCTTGACCCCGGCGGGCGAACCCACCGTCGATGCACCCTTCACGTTGGCACCCCTCGCACCGCCGACGTCACCGACGCTCACCAGCAGTGCCGTCACCGGGATCACCCGCTGCAACGCGCGGCTGAGGTGCTTCGAGACGCGACGCGCCTCCAGCTGCACGGTCGTCACGCTTGTTGCCGTGACCTCGCGTGTCGAGTTGAGGCAGAACACACCTGCCGGTCCGATGACGAGGTGTCCGATGTCCGTGGTACTCGTGGAGCTGGTGGCGGTGGCGCCCCCAGCTGAGGTCGTGGCGCTGTCGCTGCTGTCGGTATCCCCGAGCGGCAGCGAATGCAGCACCGTGTATCTGGCATCGAGAGTGGCGAGTTGGCGGCCCGTTTCGAGCTGGCCGAGGGCGCCCTCAAAGAGGTCGACGGCATCCGGGTGCAGCGGGCTCACGCCGAGCAGACGTGCGACGCGCCCGCGCGGGGGCGCACCTTCCTGCAGCTCGAGGAGCTTGTGCATCACGGAGTAGCCGGCTCCACGCGCGCGGAGCGTCGGCGCCGCGCCCTGGCCTGCTTCAATTTCTGCCATTGATTCCCGTCTCTGTGCCGAAGCTACCGAGCCGTGGGCAGCGCCGTGCAGCCCCCGTCAGGGGCGCATTTGTGAGGGTTCGTCTCGTAAGACGGCCGGCTGCTACGCTGATGGCTTACGGTACTGACCGTCACGCCAGTCAGCCTTTCTCCTCAGCACTCCCCCTGCACAGGACACAGCGCTCCACCCAGCACCCACCCTGCGGGCTACTCACCACCCTTCACCCGCAGCGTTGCAGGTGAGTACGTTCCGAGCCATCCCGTCGCCGCGGAAGGAACGCCCCATGGCCGTCGATCGCCCCGCCGCCCGGCGCCTCCACCAACCCCGGCGCCCCGCCCAACCCCGCCGCTGGCTCCACCGTCTCCGCCGCGCAATCCTGATCGTCGTCGGCGCGCTCGTCACAGTCGCCCTGGTCGCAGGCGGCCTGGTCGCGTGGACCGCGCAGCGCTCCTTTCCTCAACTGGCGGGCGATCTCAAGCTGGCTGGCCTGAACGGCAGCGTCCAAGTCGTGCGGGACGGCGCAGGCATCCCTGTCGTGGAGGCGGCTACTTCGCACGACCTGTTCTTCACGCAAGGTTTCGTGCAGGCACAGGATCGCTTCTGGGAGATGGATTTTCGTCGGCACGTGACCGCGGGTCGACTCTCCGAGCTTTTCGGCTCAAGTCAGCTGGACACCGACAAGTTCATCCGCACCTTGGGCTGGCGGTACGTCGCCGAGCAGGAAGTCGCCAAACTCGATCCGACCACTCTCAGCTATTACCAGTCCTACGCCGATGGCGTGAATGCCTACCTCGCCGACCACCGGGGGGCCGCGGCATCCCTCGAATATGCGGTGCTCGACCTGCAGAACCCGGGCTATGTGCCCGAGAAATGGACACCGGCAGACTCGGTCGCATGGCTCAAAGCGATGGCCTGGGATCTGCGTGACAACCTGGAGGACGAGATCAACCGCGCCGAGCTGGTCGCCGACAAGTACACGGCGAGCCAGCTCAGCGACCTGTACCCGAACTATCCCTTCGAGACGAATCCCACGATCGTGCCGACAGGTGCAGCAGGGTCGGGAGCGGATTCGCAGTCGGGTGCCGGGGTCGCGACAGCCGGACAGATGACTGCACCCGACAGCACGGCCGCAACCGCCACGGCCCCCCAACTGGCATCCCTGCGCACCGCCATCGCGAAGCTACCCGAGCTGCTCGGGAAGGCGGGGACCAACATCGGCTCCAACTCCTGGGTCATCGCGGGTCAGTACACGAAGTCGGGCAAGCCGCTGCTGGCCAACGATCCACACCTCGGCCCGGCACTTCCTTCCGTGTGGTACCAGATGGGGCTGAAATGCCACACGCTGAGCGAGGCGTGTCCGTTCGACGTCTCGGGGTTCAGTTTCTCCGGCATGCCGGGCATCATCATCGGCCATAACGCCCGCGTGGCCTGGGGCTTCACCAACCTCACCGCCGACGTTACCGACCTCTTCGTTGAGAAGGTCAGCGGCACCCAGTACGAGCTCGACGGCCGCCTTCTGCCGCTCACGGTGCGCCACGAGACCATCAAGGTCGCGGGCGGCGCAGACGTGCCTCTCACCATCCGCGCCACCGACCGCGGGCCCCTGGTGACCAACATCGGCAGCGCGTACGGCTACATTGCCAGCAAGTATCCCGCGAAGGCGGGCCTGCCCGCCGGCAAGTACCAGGTCTCTCTGCAATGGACGGCGCTCGCTCCCGGCTCCACAGCGAAGGCGATTTTCGCGATCAATCGCTCCCATGACTGGGCGAGCTTCCGCCGCGCTGCGCGGCTCTTCGACGTTCCCGCACAGAACCTGATGTACGCGGATGTCGATGGCAACATCGGCTACCAGGCACCCGGGCGCCTCCCGATCCGACGCACGGGAGACGGCACGGTGCCGCTACCCGGCTGGACCAGCGCGAACGGCTGGAGCGGCTACATCCCGTTCGAGCAGTTGCCACACCTCTTCAACCCACCGTCCGGCTTCATCGTCAGCGCGAACAACGCCGTCGTGGATGACGCGTCCCCGCTGTTCCTTGCCAAAGATTGGGATAAGGGTTACCGTGCCGCCGAGATCACGGCGCGCATCCAGAAGCTCATCGATTCGGGAAAACCGATCGTCGCCGCGGATCTCAGCGACATTCAGAACGATAATCACGTCGCGATCGCGCAAACGCTGGCACCGTACCTCGCCGCGCTGAAGGTCAACGGGGACGCCGCGAAGGGGCAGAAGCTGCTGGCTGGCTGGAACTTCTCCGACGACGCGGACAGCGCCCAAGCCGCGTACTTCAACGTGCTCTGGAAGACACTGCTCGATCAGAACTTCGCCTCGAAACTGCCGTATTACGTGCCGCCCACCGGAGGTTCCGACTGGTACCAGATCGTCGGGAACTTGGCGAAGCAGCCGGATTCGAGCTGGTGGAAACGGAAGAACGGATCGGGTGACCGAGATGCTGCCATCTCGCGCGCCCTCGCCACCGCCTGGCAGAACGCCCAGGGCCTGATGGGTTCGGACCCCACCAACTGGAAGTGGGGACGGCTGCACGCCCTGACCGCAACCAACCAGAGCTTTGGGCAGTCCGGGGTCGCCCCGATCGAGTGGCTCTTCAATCGGGGCCCGTACCCCGTGTCGGGCGGATCGTCGGTCGTGGATGCCACCGGCTGGACATCCTCGAAGGGCTACGAGGTCGACTGGGTACCGTCGATGCGGATCGTTACGGACCTCTCGGACTTCGACGCGTCCACGTGGATCAACCTCACCGGCGCGTCAGGTCATGCATTCGACGCCAACTACGTCGACCAACTGCCGCTTTGGCAGCATCACGAGACCCGCCCGTGGTCGTTCACAGCGGCGGCGGTGCGCAAGTCCGGGGCAAACGTGCTGACCTTGCATCCCTAGCCCCCGAAGAGGGACCAGCCTTCGGAGCGGATTCGGGGGCGGCATCCGTCAGACTGAGTGGATGATCGCCGCACGCCTCCTCGATGCCCTCGTGGTGATCGTGCTCCTGTCGTATCTGGTCGAAGGGTGGCGCAACGGGCTGCTGCGCAGCGTCGCCGCGATCATCGGTCTGGCCGCCGGTGCCGCAGCCGCCTTCTTCTCCATTCCGCTGGTCGGAGCGATCGTGCCCGACCCGTTCTGGCGCACGTTCCTCGTGGTCTCGATCGCCGTCGCTCTCCTTCTGCTGGGCGGCGTGCTGGGCGCCACGATTGGGCGAGCGCTGCACGCCCGCGGCGAACGCGCCCCGCTGCGCCCACTCGATCGCGTCGGCGGGTCGGTCGCGAACCTCGTCGCCGGCGCGCTGATCGCGGCGATGATTACCGGCAGCGTGGCCTCGCTCGGGATCCCGGTGCTGAGCCGCGCGGTCTCCGACTCGTGGGTGCTGCAGGCGATCAACGCCGTCACCCCGGAGCCGGTCGCCGCGGCACTTGCTCGGCTGCGCTCCGCGGTGCTCGCGCAAGGGCTCCCGATCATCTCGGGTGGATTCGCCGGCATCACGAAGTCGCCCGGTGTCCCCCAGGTTGCCACCAACACGGCAGCCTTGACGGCCGCCGCCGCCTCGGTGGTGCGAATCAGCGGTACCGCATACGCCTGCGGCCAGAACCAGTCGGGATCGGGCTTCGTGATCTCGAAGGACCGCATCGTCACGAACGCTCACGTGGTGGCCGGCGTTCAGCAACCGGTCGTCGAAGCCCCGAATGGGCAGACGCTCGACGGGCGAGTGGTGTACTTCGATCCGGACAACGACCTCGCGGTGATCTCCGTCGCTGGACTCAGCGTGCCCCCTTTGTCGCTCAGCGATCCGCTGGCGGTCGGCGCGAAGGCGGTCATCGACGGCTATCCGTTCGGCGGCCCGTTCACCACGGGCGGCGCTCAGGTGCTGGCGAGGTCCGAAGAGAGCGTTCAGAACATCTACAGCTCGAAGCGCACGATTCGCGAGGTTTACACCCTCGCCGCCAGCATCGAACCGGGGAACTCGGGTGGTCCGCTGCTTGCGGGTGACGGGGCGATCGCCGGGATCGTCTTCGCCAAGAGCGCGGATGACCCGAGCCTCGGCTACGCAATGACGGATACTTTGCTCAGCCCGGTGGTGCAGCGCTCGCCCGGCCTGAGTGCCGCCGTCAGCTCGGGGAACTGCGTGAAGGGCTGAAGCGAGCGCGCTTCGCGGCTAATGCTGCGCTAGGAACATCAGGAACGTGGCCGTGAGCGAGCCAACCAGGACCAGCCCAACCAGCGATGAGACCACGATGCTCAGCACGGCCCAGTTGCGACGCCCGAGGTAGCCACCCCGAGTCTCGCGGATGCCGCGCACGCCATAGGAGATCGTGGCGGCGACCAGGCCACCGACCACAATGAAGTGCAGCAGTTCTAGACCGAGCGCAGCAGTGACCAGGTTCTTGGTGTCACTCGACACCATCACGATGCCGAGCGCGAGAGCGCCGACCACGATGTTGGCGACGATCACCAGGATGGCGAGCTGCAGACTGCGGGTCGCGGCGAGGTCAACGGGACGACCCTTGCGATCGATCGAGACAGCATTCGCGGAACCGCAGGACGAGCAGTATGCGTTGCTGAGCGCAACCCGCGCACCGCAGTGCGCGCAGGAAAGACGAGTGTCGACAGCGGTCAGGGGGAAGACCGCGACGGCGTGATGGGCAACCGACATGTCCCCCATCCTAGGGACACAACCCTGCAAGCCGGGAGTGAGTTTCTTTTCGGCGCCTTCACGCGGTCTCCCCGATTTTCTGACAAGCCCATCGCCCGCTGTCGCCCACCTTTGATTCTCTGTACCCCCGAACTAGGGTCAAGAACAGAACGGAGGGCTCGCGATGCGCAGTTACCAAAATCGCTTCGAACGTCGGGATCTCATCCTGGCCACCATCACGGCCATCATCGGGGGTGCCGCGACGCTCATGGCGGCGATCGGAGTGTTCGTGCTCACTGCCGGGCATTGATAAATTGCACCTTCGAACGCGGCCGCACCGAACCGAAGAAGTAGCTCGCCGACGTGATCTGTGGCGCGCGGACGGAACTGACGGAGACGCGCCTTACGCCGCCGGACCCTGCGTGAGGGTCACCTTCACCTGTTGCGACACCCCAGAAGCGTCGGTGTATGCAACGGCGACCTGGTCTCCGACGGCGTGCGACTTGACGGCCGCACTCAGAGAATCGGTCGACGTGACGGCGGTGCCGTCGACGGCGGTGATGGTGTCCCCGGGGACGAGGCCGCTGCCTGCGGCCGCGCTTCCGGAGACGGTTCCCGAGATCGTGACACCCACGGCGCCTTGCGTCGCCGCGAGTTCGACGCCGAGGAACGCGGGTAGGCCGATCATGATCGTGCTGCTGGCCTCACCGGCGGTGATCTTTTTGGCGATGCCGACCGCGGTGGCGATCGGGATGGCGTAGCCGGTGACCGCGCGCGACCCACTCGAGGCCGCGGTCACGACGCCCGTGACTGCCCCCCGCGCGTCGACCAGAGGGCCGCCGGAGTCGCCGGAGACCACGTCGGCATCCGTCTCAATGAGGCCGGTGAGGCTCTCGGTCGCCCCGGCCACGTCGTTCGCGACCTGGATGTTCTGGTACAGCGCCGAGACGGTCCCGGTCGCGGCGACCAGGTTGCCGGTGCCCTCCGCGTTGCCGACAGAGGTGACGGTGTCGCCCACCGCGAGTTTGCGAGTTTCGATGGTCGCCTTAGTGAGGCCAGCGACAGAGTTGCCGTTACTGTCAACCAGTTGCAGCACCGCGATATCGTCGCGGCGATCAGTGCCGATGACCTTCGCGGTGTAGGTCTGGTTGGTGGATTCCACGGTCACCCTGATGGAGGTCGACCCCTCGACGACATGATTGTTGGTGAGGATCTCGCCGCCCGAGGTGAAGATGATGCCGGTGCCGGCCGCTTGCGAGCTGGAGTTGTAGTCGAGAGTCGAGACGATCGTGACGACGCCGACCGTCTGCTCGGTGGTTGCGGCTCTCGCGTTAACCGAGGTGCGTCCCGCCTGCGGCCCGGCGAAGGTGCCGCCGTGCCCATTCCGACTGCCGTTGCCGGCGGATCCGGAGCCGCTCGAACCCGATCCCGCCGACCCTTGAGTCGAACTGGAGGAACCGTTGTCGCTGCGGAGGGCGGCGAGCGCCGTGCCGAGCCCGACGCCGGTGGCGCCGACGCCGAGGGCAACCACGGCGGCCCCGCCGATCAGGAGGCCGCGATATTTGCGACGGCGTGGCGCGGCAGGCTCGGAGAAAGATTCGGGATCAGGGTTCTGGGGGTCACTCTCACTCATGAATACAGTTCAGGCCAACTAACTCGGAACTCCCTATGAGCGGACTGCACGAGTGTTGCGAGCTAGCTCGGACTTGCCCGACTCTAGTGCGGTGCGTCCGCGGCCTCGAGCACGACCTTGCCCCGCAGATGGCCGGTCTCGAGCCGGCGGAAGGCGTCGGCCACCCCGTCGAACGGGAACGTCGCCGCGATCGGCAGGTCAACGTCTCCGGCCACTACCAGGGCGGCGAGCGCGTCCAGGGTCGGAATGCTGGTGGGTCCGCGGCCGACGCGACGGATACCGAACTCGTGCGGGTCGATGGCGTTGGTGTTGATCCGGTGCGGCGGGATGCCCAGCTCGAGGAACTGCCGCACTGCGGCGTGCCCATGCAGATCGAAGGCCGCAGTGACTCCGTCGGGTGCGAGCGCGCGCACCTTCTCCACCAGCCGCGGACCGTACTCGACCGGTTCGATCCCCCGTGAGCGCAGCCAGTCGTGATTCGCCGACGATGCGCTGCCGATGACCCGGATGCCGCGCAGCACCGCCAGCTGCGACAGCACGCCGCCGACCCCACCGGCGGCCGCGCTGACCACGATGGTGGCGCGCCCCCTTCCCGCGGAGCCGTCGTCGAGCGGTTGCGACGCCAAGGCGTCCCACGCCGTCTGGCCGACGAGAGCAAGGCCTCCGGCAACCGTCCACGGCAGCCCGGCGGGCTTACGAGCGAGGAAGCTCGCGTCGGTCACGAGGTGCGTCTGGAATGCGCCATCCGGAACCGTGCCGAAGACTTCGTCGCCCACGGCCAGCCCCGCATCGGGGCCGACCGCGTCGATGACACCCGCCAGCTCACGGCCAATGCCCGCGGGGAAGGTCAGTGCGTACTGCGGGCCGCCCTCACGGCGCTTCGCGTCGGCGGGGTTCAGGCCGGCCGCGCGCAGGGCGACCCGCACCTCGCCCTGACCCGGAGCGGCGAGGGGCTCATCGAGGAGCTCGAGCACCTCTGGACCGCCGAAGCGGAAGAAACGGACGACGCGATTTGTGGTCACATTCGCATCGTATCCGCGGGACACGCCGTGAGGGGTTGACCCGACGGGCCAGCGGGTGCACCCTGGTGCCAGATCAACTCATCGCCCAGCAGAGCCGGAGTCAATGACCCGCCACTGGGCGATGAGTGTTTAAGGTCATGTTCTCAGGCCCGCCGCACGGGGCACTCCCGTTTCACAGTCAGGGTCAACTGATCACGCCGATCCTAAATCCGCGGGGCGGCGCTCGGTGCGCCGGCGAGCGCGGCAGCGAGTTGGGCGCGTTCGGTGGTGATCGTTCGGAGCAGAGCGGCCTCGTCGGCCTGCGCGGTCATGCGGCTGTCACGCCGCGTCACGATGCGATTGCGCGTGAATGCCAGGCGCGTCACATCCCGGATGTAGCTGCGCATCAGCTTGCCCTGGCCGTTAGCCTTCGCCCAGGCCCGTGAGCGGCGACGTCCGTTCGGCGTCGCCAGCGACTGGATCTCGGCCGCATTGAACCAGCCAGCCGCGGCGTACTCCTCCAGCCTCATCTGAGTCAGCCTCACCTCGCGTCGACGAAGCCCGACGACCCCGACCACCGCGATCGCGAAGAGTGGCACCTGCACGAGGGCGTAGTAGCCGTAGAAGTCGTAGACAATCGACAGGGCACCGTTCCAGAGCGCGTGCAGCAGGATCGCGGGAATCAGACCAACAAAGAACAGACCGACCCCGAGCATGCGATTACTCTGCCGCGCCGCGATTCCGATGAAGAGGCCCGTCATCGAGGTGAACATGACATGGGCGAAGGGCGAGAGCAGGCCCCGGATGAAGAAGATTTCGCCGACCGAGCCGTCGAATCCGCCCTCCTGCGCCAGCTGGATGCCGAAATACTGAATGTTCTCGCTGAAGGCGAAGCCGCCCGCGATGGTTGCGGCATAGACGATGCCGTCCACCGGACCGTCGAAGAACCTGCGGGCCACCAGGAAGATCAGCAGCACACCGAGGCCCTTCGCCGTCTCTTCTACGATCGGCGCCTGCACGACGGCCTGCAGCGTCTTCGTCGCGTCGTTCGGACCACCCTGCGAGGCGAGGGCGATCTGCACACCGGTGTCGACGGTCAAGGCGAGCATGACCGAGACGCCAGCACCCCAGAAGAAGGCGAAGATCAGGATACCGAGCGGCTCGGGCTCCCAGCGATCAATCCAGCGCACGCCGAGCAACACGATCGTCAACGGAACGAGCGCGAGGATTCCGCCCACGAAGGTGAGGCCGGGGCCGAGGAAGGAAAGGAAGTACGCCGCAACGATGAGCACCGCGATCCCGACCACGATGAAGCCGATGATGCCCACTGCGAGAAGGGTGAAGCGGTGCGGCGCGGGCTGCCCGAGTTGCGGATGCGCGGGCTGCAGGGTGCTCTCCAGCACCTCGGCCGGCGCCTCGGGGGCGATCGGCATTGCTGCCTCGCTGGCGGCCGTCATCGCTGGCTGGCTCGCGGCCGGGCCGACGGTCGGATCAGTCATGATTGAGATTTTACTTCTGCTGCTCCTGCAGGATTGCCAGCGCGCGGGCGACGCGGTTGACGGGCCTGAGCACTCGGCCGCGGGCGAGGGTCTTGGCCTCTCAGACAAATCGCGCAGCAATGACGACGACCGGCGATGCTCACGGCTCGCGGTTACGAGGCAACCGCAGGCTCGGGTGTGCGCATCCGCGGGCGTCTGAAGCGGGTGCGCGGCGCGGGGTCGGCGATCACTACTCGGAGGGTGTCTCGGCCACGACGGTGAAGGTGCAGACCGCTACCATCAGTCCGGCAAAGGCGCTCAGCAGCAGACGCAGCTTGGGCTGGAAGCTCTGCGCCACAGCGGCGCTGAGCTCCGAGGAGACGGATGCCGCACCCGCGCCCAGCCCGCGCCCCCATCTGATCAGCAGTCGCTCGGCCTCGGTCACCTGCGGGTCGAGCGGGTCGTCGCCGTTCAGCTCAAGCTCGCGGCGGAATAACTCGGTCGGATAGGGCGCCGGATATGCGTCGCTGATCGCGTAGCAGAACAGGGTGACGGCTCGCTCCCCCAGGAAGGGCACGAGTTCGTCGCGGAGCGCGAACCACGCGGCGTACGAGTCGAAGGCTGTTGCCGAGCCGAGCAGGGTGCGATCGAGGTTCGACAGCGGTCCGGGCTGCGAGGTGAGGAATCGTCCGGCGGCAGCGGC
>JAYWDH010000190.1:0-10829 GCA_043779945.1 Microbacteriaceae bacterium | reverse complement strand
TCTGGCCACGAGGTCTGAGCGCGACCCAGCCGAGATTCAAGACCCCCTGGGCGGCGGCCACCGCCTTCGTGGTGCCGAGCATCCTGGTGGGCGTCCTGTCGACGATCGTGACCGACCCCGGAACAACTGTCGGCTTCCTGTCGACCTTCGGCATTTTCGGAGTCGTGATCATGTACACGGTCACGAACATTGCCCTCTTCGTGCAGTGGTTCCGCTTCCGCGTACGTGGGATCCGGAAGAACCCAGTTCTCTGGCTGGTCGTGCCGGTGATCGGCGTTGCGGTGCTCGCGATCCCGATCTGGGGAAACCTGCGACCCGGGCAAGGCGGTGCGTTTGATTGGCTGCCGTTGTGTTCGATCGGGCTGGTGGTGATCGGGATCGTCTACACGATCGTCTTGGCCATTGTGCGCCCCGCCGCGCTCACCAACGCGCCCGCCTTGCTCGAGGGCGCCGAATCGCTCGAAACCGACCCCGTTCCGCCCGTTTCCTGATCCGACGAGCAGCGCGAGGTTTGGCGTTCTGCCCGGAGTGGTGATTCGATGCCACCCGGGCAGAATCGCGTCGGCTCGACGACGCGCTCCGGAGGGAATACCGCGGGTCTGGCTGTCGCGACTAGCGTGCCGCGAGCAGCGTGGAACGCTCCGGATGCCGGTCGAACCAGGCGGCGACGTACCAGCAGGTGGGGGTGATTGGACCGGCACCCTTGGATTCCACGTCGCTCACCGCGTACTCGACCAGCTCGGCCGCGTAGCCCTTGCCGCGGAACTTCGGGATCGTGATCGTGTGGTGCATGACCGTGCCGACACCGTGATCCTGATATTCCAGAATGCTGACCGGGTCGCCATCGACGCGCATCGTGTAACGATGGGCGTCTGGTTCGTGGGTGAACTCTGTTGCCATGTTTTCAGGCTAGGCCGGAGGGCCACGGATTGCCGGCGAACTGGCGGCGTCTCATCGTTGACGGTTCACATTTTTAGCATGCCGCTCACAGCACGCTCCATCCAGGCCGACGTATGCTCCCAAAATGGGCATACGCGACATTGAACTCACCACCATCAGCGGTGCACCCGTCACGCTGGCAGACTATGCCGACAAGGTCGTCATGGTCGTCAACGTCGCATCTAAGTGCGGCCTCACGCCGCAATACGAGAAGCTCGAGCGGCTCCAGAAGGACTACGCGGATCGCGGATTCACCGTGCTCGGCTTCCCCTGCAACCAGTTCCTCGGCCAGGAGCCCGGGTCCACAGAAGACATCAAGGAGTTTTGCTCCACCACCTACGGCGTGACCTTCCCGCTGATGGACAAGATCAAGGTCAACGGCCGCGGCAAGCACCCGCTGTATGCCGAGTTGACGCAGGTCGAGGACGAGCGGGGCAAGGCCGGCAGGGTGAAGTGGAACTTCGAGAAGTTTGTCATCACGCCGGATGGCGCCGTCTCGCGTTTCCGCCCGACCACGCAGCCTGACGCGCCCGAGGTCATCGCGGCGATAGAGAGCGGCCTCGCCAAGCAAGCCGCAGCCTAGCTCTCCACCGTTCACAACGTCCCGGGTAACTAGAGCTAGTCGTCGCTTTCACCGATGAGATCCTCGATCTTGCGGCGGTCGCGCTTGGTGGGCCTCCCGGCTCCGCGGTCCCGGACCCCCAGGAACAGCCGCTCCTCGCGCGGCGGGAGCGGGGGGCTCTTGTCGTCGTAGGCGGTGGCGGCCACCGGTGCGCCGACCCGCTTCAGGTAGATTGCCTGCACAACGACGATCTTGGCCGGCCCGCCTTCAACTCGGAACTGGATCTCGTCGCCGAGCTTCACGTGCTGCGCCGCCTTCGCTCGCTCGCCGTTGATCTTTACGTGCCCCGCCCTGCAGAGCGAGGTCGCGGCGGAGCGCGTCTTCACGAGGCGCACTGCCCACAGCCAGGAGTCAGCACGCGCCGTGCTGAGGGGGGTGCGGCTGACGGGGGTGCGTGCGCGCTCAGCCATCTGTTCCGACCTCCAGTACCCGATCGACGAGCGCACGCCACGGACCCACCAGCCGGGCATCGGGAACCGACGCGATGCGCACGGGATGGGGCATCCGGGCTTCGATGCGCCATACGAAACGGTCGCGCGAGGCCGGGTCGCTGTTGACCGCGCCCCACGGGCAGGCACGAACCAGCTCGAGCCAACTCTCGGCGTCGTCACGTGGCTCGACCTGCCACTGCCGACGAAGACCCGCGATGCCGCCGCTGCGCACGACCAGGATGCGGAAGCTCAGCTCGTCACGCGCCGCTCGCTGCGCCATCCCTCGCCGTCACTCCCACGCCGACCCAGCCGGCTCGCACCGCGGCCACCTCGGCCGATGAGCTACCGTACCGTCTCGCGGCGGCGGTAATCGTGGCTGCGGCGAACCCCGCGAAGTCGGTCGTGGGTTTCAGCCCGGACAGCAGGGTGTCGTACCAAATCCGGCCCGCCTTCTCCCAGGCGTGCCCGCCCAGCCGGTACGCGACGAGGTAGAAGGCTCGGTTCGGGATGCCCGAGTTCAGGTGCACGCCGCCTGAGTCATCTGTGGTGTGCACGTAGTGGGCGAAGTCGGCGGGCTGCGGATCCTTTCCGAGCTGCGGATCGTCGAATGCGCTGCCCGGCGCCTTCATCGAGCGGAGCGCAACGCCCTTCACGTTCGGGGTGAACAGTCCGGCTCCAATCAGCCAGCTCGCGGTCGCCGCGGTCTGCTTCTTGGCGTACTGCTCGACCAAGGAGCCGAACACGTCGGAGATCGACTCGTTGAGAGCCCCCGGCTGGTCTGCGTAGACCAGCCCCGCTGTGTGCTGCGTGACTCCGTGAGTGAGCTCGTGCCCGATCACGGTGTACGACGCGGTAAAGCGGCCGAAGACGTGCCCGTCACCGTCGCCGAACACCATCTGATCTCCGTCCCAGAAGGCGTTGTCGTAGAGCTTGCCGTAGTGGACGGTGCCCTTCAGGGGGAGGCCCTGGCCGTCGATGGAGTCGCGACCGTAGACCTCCGAGAAGAGCGCGAAGGTGGCCCCGAGGCCGTCGTAGGCCTCGTCAACGGCGACGTCTGCGACTGGATCGTCGCCTTCGGCTCGGACCCGCGTGCCCGGCAACGTCTCGGTATTCTTCGTGTCGCTTATTGTGCGATTGGGCGCCGCGCTCAGTTCGGCAACCAGGTTGCTCTGCTCGTCGATGCTGAAGTTGAGCCGCGCGGCGCGGCGCGGCGCGTCGAGCACTAGCGTCTGCCGGGCGGCAGCGGCGGCGCCGTGGAACGCGGGGGCATCCAACGCGGCAATGCGGGCGAGCAAGTACGGCGGCACGATTCCCTGGGTCATGCGGGCCACGCTACGCCGCACCCAGAGAGTCGGCGCAGAGTCGGCATAGGCTGAAACTATGGACCGCCCAACACACGACCCGAACCAGCGACGTCCGCACGGCCTGGGTGATGCCTGGGTCGACGGTCCGCAGGGTCGGTTCTGGGGGACGTTCGGTGCGGCCGGGCTGCTGCTCGCGCATCCGGAGGCCGGCGTGCTCCTTCAGCACCGCGCGATCTGGAGCCACCACGGTGGCACCTGGGGCGTGCCAGGGGGTGCGCGCAAGCCAGCCGAGACGGCGGAGGCGGCGGCGCTCCGCGAGTCCGACGAGGAGGCGGGGGTGCCACCCGAGCTCGTCCAGGTGCTCGGCAGCTCCGTGCTCGATGTTGGCTACTGGTCTTACACGACGGTCCTCGCGGTCGCGACCGAGTTGTTCGAACCGTACCTCGGCGACGCGGAGAGCATCGCGTTGAGCTGGGTGCCGTTTGCGGATGTCGCGGGGTTACCGCTGCATCCGGGACTCGCCTCCAGCTGGCCCGAGTTGCGCGTGCGACTCGCGGAGCTCGATCCGCGCTTGACTTAGACGGCGGCCAGCTCGGCCCGCGAGCTCTTCCAGACAACCAGGGCGCGGACCGTCGAACTGCTGTCGTCTGCGAGCGCCCGCATGACGTCCTCGGGCGCGAAGAAGTTCACGGCGACCCAGCCGCGCACGGTCTCATCCGCGTCATGTGAAAGCTCCCGGAGTACCTCGCAGGGCGCCGCACCGTTACGGGCAACGCAGCCGCGCACGCCCGCATCCTCGTCTTTCGCGAGACGCCAGATGAGGTCGACCGGCGTGTGGTGGCTGCTGGCAACACTCTCGCGGATCTTCGGGTTGGCATTCACCGCCAGCAGGCGAAGTCGAAGGATCTTGCTGTCGGTCACGGGGGGTGCCGGGTGCAGCGCCGCAGCATCCTCGGCGGTCAGCATCGCGGGCGCCGTAGCCGCCATCTGCTTGCGCTGAGCTGGAGTGTTGAACCGAATGCAGGACATCTCCTGACGGTACCCGGTCAGATCGCAGCCGAGTTCGTGACCTGCCGAGGGAACCACGGGATCACCACCGAGGTCGATCGCTGGAACGCGAGGTACTCCGGATACTTCGATCGCGAAATCGCCTCGGTGAAGGTGGTCGAGCCGATGAAGACCGCGAGCAGCAGAACGATCCCCGCGACCGTCCACTGCTGCACCGAGCCAGCGGCGACCGCCCCGAACGCAAAAATGGTCCACCACTGCGCGTTCTCGAAGAAGAAGTTCGGATGCCGTGACAGCCGCCACAGCCCGGTCTGCACGAATCGCGGCGAGGGTTCGCGACCCGCGGCCAGCTCGATCTTCTTCCCAGCGTGGAACTCCCACTGCTGCTGATCTGCCACCGTCTCGCCGACCAGGAAGACCAGGAACAGCACCGTCAGCACGCCATCCGCGACGCCGAAGTGCGCGCTCCGATGGGCAAATGCGGTGAACGCGGGAGACGCGATCAGCACGAGCACCGCGTTCTGGAAGATCACGATGAAGAACAGGTTGAAGAACTGGAACTGAAGCGGCGACATCCTGGCCCGCAGCACCACCCAGCGGTAGTCCTCTGCGCCAGTGCCGATCCCCGCGTATCCACCCTTGCGCGCAAAGTTGAAAGTGAGTCGGGCGCCCCACAGTGTGACGAGCCCAGCCATCACGTCGAGCCTCGCATCCGTCAAACCGGCGGCGATCGCCACGATCCAGAGATAGATCACCGGCACGATCGACCAGATGCGATCGACCCAGGAGCTGTCTCTTGTGATCAGTGAAGCGACCCAGCAGCAGGCGGAGACCGCTCCGGCCACGAACAGCACGACGAGGAGCGGAGACATGCTCCGAATGCTATTGCTGCCGTGGGGGAGCGGGCTCCGGCACGGCTAGACTCTCGCGAAGAAAGGTGGCAGGCGTGACGACAGTGAGCTCCCGGATCGTGACGGTCCCGAACGTGCTCAGCTCCTTCCGGCTCCTTCTGATCCCGGTCTTCCTGGTGCTTCTGCTGACGCACGAGTACCTGATGGCGCTCATCACGCTGGTCGTGTCGAGCGCGACCGACTTCGTCGACGGTTTCGTCGCGCGCAAGTTCAACCAGGTCAGCCGGGTCGGGCAGCTGCTCGATCCCGCCGCGGATCGCCTCTTCATCTTCTCGACCCTGATCGGTCTGGCATGGGGCGGTTTCGTGCCGTGGTGGCTCGCCGGGGTGATCATCGCCCGTGACCTTCTCTTGTTGATCTTGGGCGTCGTCCTGGCCAACAACGGGTTCGGCCCCCTGCCCGTGCACCACCTCGGCAAGATGGGTACCTTCGGGCTCCTGGTCGCGATGCCGCTGCTGGTACTCGCCGCGACGTTCCCGGCGATCGATCAGTTCGCCAATCCGTTGGGCTGGGCGGCGGCACTCTGGGGCGTTTTCTTGTACTGGTGGGCGGGCATCGTCTATGTTCTCGAAGCGGGTCGTTTGATCCGCATTCCACGGAATACGCCGGTCGCGGCATCCGATACTGTGGAAAATTAAAGGAGGGCACGATGGCCGACGACATCCCGGGTGATTCAGCCCCTGAGGCGCCCTCTAACGACACCACGGCGCATTTCACCGATGATTTCGTGGCGAAGCTCGCCGCGATGGAAGCTGGGATCTCGCCCGACGAGCAGGACGCCATCGCGTCGCTGCCGTCCGGCTCGGCCCTGCTCGTCGTGCGGCGTGGCCCCAATGTCGGTGCGCGCTTCCTGCTCGACGCCGACTCGACCGTCGCCGGGCGGCATCCGGACGCGGACATCTTCCTGGACGACGTGACCGTCTCCCGTCGTCACGCCGAGTTCACTCGGGTGGGCAACACCTTCCAGGTGCACGACCTCGGTTCGCTCAATGGCACATACTTCGACGGCGTTCGGATCGAATCGGCGTTGCTCAGCGACGGTGCCGAAGTGCAGGTGGGCAAGTTCCGACTGACGTTCTACGCCTCGCGGCTCGATCTCGCGCCGTTGAGTCGTTGATGGTGGGCGTCACCTCCCCGGCCCGTTTGATGGCCGGGGTTCAGTTGCTCAGCATCGGGCAGGTGCTCGCGCGCCTGAGCCCGGAGTTCCCCGACCTGTCACCGTCGAAGCTGCGCTTTCTCGAGGAGCGTCAACTCGTCACTCCCTCGCGCACCGAGTCGGGTTACCGCAAGTTCTCGCCGAGCGATCTCGAGCGGCTGCGGTTGGTGCTCACCATGCAGCGCGACTTCTACCTGCCGCTCAAGGTGATCCGCGGCTACGTCGAAGATCTGGATGCCGGTCGCGAGCCCGTTCTGCCCGGCGGCATCACGGTCAGCGGGCCGTCCATGCTGCCGAGCGATCGGCGCCTGAGCCGCGACGAACTCGTCAAGGAGGCGGGGGCCACACCGATGCTGATGGGTGACGCGGTCACCGCCTCGCTCATCGTGGCCTCTGACCACTACGGCGATGACGAGCTGTCTGTGCTCAAGGCTCTTGTCGAACTTCAGCGCTCTGGCATCGAGCCGCGGCACCTGCGCGGATTCCGCGCATCGGCCGAACGGGAGCTCGGGCTCATCGAGAGCGCGCTGATTCCGGTGGCCCGTCGCAAGGACGCGTCGAGTCGCGCCAAGGCGCTCGACATGGCCCGCGAGATCGCGGGGCAGCTCGAGGTCGTCAGGTCAAACCTGATCCGTAGCGCGTTGGGCAAGCTCTAAGCGGAATAGTCGCGACACGCCGAGCCGTTGGGTCGGATGTCGTTGCCGGGCGCATGCTGGGTGGGTACCGTTGAAGACACTAGGAAGTTGAACTTCAAGCTCAACTTGAGGGTGAGGACACCATGGTCGACGTGAACCGTAGCGAGGAGTCCCGCTACGATCGCGGACTGCTCTTTACCGACGGGCTACCCGACCTCGATAGCGGCTCGGGATACCGAGGCGCCATCGCCGCCCGCGCCGCCGGCATCAGCTACCGTCAATTGGACTATTGGGCCCGTACCCAGCTCGTTGAGCCCACCGTTCGTAGTGCGGCCGGCTCCGGCTCGCAGCGCCTCTACGGGTTCCGTGACATCCTCGTTCTCAAGCTCGTCAAGCGTCTGCTCGACACCGGGATCTCACTGCAGCAGATTCGTATCGCCGTGGATCAGCTGCGCGAATCTGGCGTCTATGACCTTGCACAGACCACGCTGATGAGCGACGGAGCCAGCGTCTACCTGTGCACCTCAAACGACGAGGTCATCGACCTCGTCAGCCGCGGCCAGGGTGTTTTCGGGATCGCGGTCGGTAAGGTGCTCCGCGAGGTGGAGTCCAGCCTCATCGAGCTCGACTCGACGCCTGGCGAAGACCCGGCCGACGAGCTCGCCGCGCGTCGCGCCAACCGCGCCGCCAGCTGAGCCCGCCCCACTCGCTCGAGCATCCCGGCCCGTGCTTCAGCCCCGGCCCGTGCTTCGTCGACCGCTGGCTTCTCGACCGTGTCGACGGTCATCCGCGATGTGCCACATGTGACCAGGCACTCGTCTTCAGCGCTTTGCGGTTGTGGCAACTCGACGTCATGGGCCGCTCAGACGGAGCCTCGCGCAGCCCCCCGCGCGGTGAGCATCGGGATGCGCAAGCGCGACAAGACGGTTGCTTTAGGCGGGCGACAGCTGCGCCGTGCGCATGACTCGCTCGAGCAGCTGATCGAAGTTGCGCGCCATCTCCTGGGCGCTCTCGCCAGGCCAGACGTGCAGCGGCTTCGCAGCGCCCTGCGCCTGCTGAAGGGAGGTGCGCTCCGGTAGCTGTGGGGCGAGAACGAGCGGACCGAACATGTCGCGCAGCTCCTTGATGCGGAACTGGTGCTCGAGTGACTGCACGCGCGCACGGTTGACGATAATGCCGAGTGGCTGCAGCCGCGGCGACAGCCCACGACGGATCTCCTCGATCGCTCGAAGCGCGCGGTCGGCGGCGGCGACCGAGAACAGGCCGGGTTCGGTCACGACGGCGACGCGGTCGCTTGCGGCCCACGCCGTGCGGGTGAGCGCGTTCAGCGAGGGCGCGCAGTCGATCAGCACCAGCTCATAATCCTTCTCGACGTGCGCGAGTGCCTCTTCGAGCTTCCAGATATCCCGGATACTGGGGTGCGGCCCGTCGAAATTGATCGCAGATGGCGAACCGATCAGCACGTCGACCGTGCCGGGGCGGCCCCTGGTCCAGCCGGACGGCGCGATCGCGGCTCGCACGATCTTGTCTTTCGGCGAGGCGAGCACATCGGCGATGTTCAGATGGCCGGCGACCGCGATATCCATCCCGGTGGAGACGTCCGACTGCGGATCAAGATCCACGACGAGTGTCGAAATGCCCTTCGCGAAGGCTGCGGACGCCAGCCCGAGCGTCACCGTGGTCTTTCCCACGCCTCCCTTGAGGGAGCTGACGCTGAGCACATGCACGATTAGGGAGCCTACCTTCACTACTCTGAAAGAGCCCACTACTCGACGTTCGCCCGCCATCGCCACCCCGCGATCGTCGTTCCCGGTCGCCCCTAGGCTGGGGCGAGCATCGAGAGGACCGAATTGTTTAGAAAGATCCTGGTGGCCAACCGCGGCGAGATCGCGATCCGTGCCTTCCGTGCCGCATTCGAGCTCGGCGCGAAGACGGTCGCCGTCTACCCGTTTGAGGATCGCAATTCGCTTCATCGCCTGAAGGCCGACGAGGCCTACCTGATCGGCGAGGAGGGACACCCGGTCCGGGCGTACCTGGCTGTCGCTGAGATTGTCCGAGTCGCCAAGCAGTGCGGTGCCGACGCAATCTACCCCGGCTACGGCTTCCTCTCCGAGAACCCGGATCTCGCCCAAGCTGCCGCCGAGGCGGGGATCACCTTCATCGGCCCCGACAGCCACGTGCTCGAAATGGCTGGCAACAAAGTTACCGCCAAGGAGCACGCCATCGCGGCGGGCGTCCCTGTGCTTGCCTCCACTTCAGCCTCGCGGGACATCAACGAGTTACTCGCTGGGGCCGACGCGATCGGCTTCCCGATCTTCGCCAAGGCGGTCGCCGGTGGTGGGGGCCGCGGTATGCGCCGCGTCGAGAAAATGGAAGACCTCAAAGAGGCCCTCGAGGCCGCCATGCGCGAGGCGGATAGCGCCTTCGGCGACCCGACGATGTTCCTCGAGCGGGCCGTCCTTCGCCCGCGTCACATCGAGGTGCAGATTTTGGCTGACGGAACGGGCGAGACCGTGCACCTCTTCGAGCGGGACTGCTCGGTGCAGCGCCGCAACCAGAAGGTCGTGGAGATCGCCCCGGCACCGAACCTCGATGAGAGCGTCCGTCAGGCCATGTACCGGGACGCGATCGCTTTCGCGAAATCCATCGGCTATGTCAACGCGGGCACCGTCGAGTTTCTGCTCGACACGGTGGGGGAGCACAAGGGCCAGCACGTCTTCATCGAGATGAATCCGCGCATCCAGGTCGAGCACACCGTGACCGAGGAGGTTACCGACGTCGACCTCGTCCAGTCGCAGATGCGGATCGCGGCCGGCGAGACCCTGGCCGAGCTGGGCCTGCACCAGGACGACATCCAGTTGCACGGCGCGGCGCTGCAGTGCCGCATCACCACCGAGGACCCGGCGGCCGGTTTCCGACCGGACACGGGCAAGATCACTACCTACCGCTCGCCGGGCGGCTCGGGGATTCGCCTCGACGGCGGCACCGTGCAGACCGGTGCGCAGATCAGCCCGCATTTCGACTCCATGCTGGCGAAGATGACGGCCCGCGGGCGCGACTTTCCGGCCGCAGTCGTGCGTGCCCGCCGCGGCCTGGCCGAGTTCCGCATCCGGGGCGTGACCACCAACATCTCCTTCCTGCAGGCGGTGCTGGCCGACCCGTCGTTCCAGGCCGGTGACCTGAGCACCTCGTTTATCGAGGAGCGCCCCGCGCTGCTCAACGTGCGCGAGTCGCGTGACCGGGGTACCAAGATCCTGAACTGGCTCGCCGATGTCACGGTCAACCGCCCGAACGGCGAGGGGATGGGTCTCGTCGACCCGAGCATCAAGCTCCCGGTCATCGATGTCGACGCGGCTCCGCCGGCCGGATCGCGTCAGCGACTCCTCGAGCTCGGTCCCGTCGGCTTTGCCACGGCTCTGCGGGCACAGACCCCGTTGGCCGTCACCGACACCACTTTCCGCGATGCCCACCAGTCGCTGCTCGCCACCCGCGTGCGCACCAAAGACCTCACGGCCGTTCTGCCGGCCGTTGCACGTCTCACGCCGAACCTGCTCTCGGTCGAGGCCTGGGGTGGGGCGACATACGACGTGGCCCTGCGCTTTCTCGGCGAAGACCCCTGGGAGCGCCTGGCGGCAATGCGCGACGCGCTGCCGAACATCGCGATCCAGATGCTGCTGCGTGGGCGCAATACGGTCGGCTACACGCCATACCCGACTGAGGTCACCGATGCCTTCGTGCGCGAGGCTGCGGAGACCGGTGTCGACATCTTCCGCATCTTCGACGCGCTCAACGATGTCGCCCAGATGAAGCCCGCGATCCAGGC
>JAYWDH010000189.1:0-26325 GCA_043779945.1 Microbacteriaceae bacterium | reverse complement strand
CCCTACATGGTTGCCCACATAAACCAACACCTATCGGGGAATTCCGCGAGCAGCTTCGAACTCGTGCTCGACCTCATTCTCGACGGCCTCGTCCGTCTTGACGTCGCGCCCTGAGGATCATGCCGCGCTCTCACCTCAGGGAACGCATCGCCGCGGGCGGGTCAGGCGTGCTGGCGGCGGAAAGTACGCGTGCCGATTCAGATGCCAGCGGCCGCCAGGATGATCGTCCAAACGATCGCCCACCGGACATAGCAAGGGGTGGTCGGCCCCACCGGTACCGAACGAGTGCCGGGTCATCCCGTACGGATCGTTGCAAAGAGGGCGACGGTCATGATTCTGCTCCTGTCGCGTTGTGCTGGCGTACCCCGAGGAGGGTGGCCCGCGCCTGTCGCAGCACCGGCTCGTCCACCATGCGTCCTTCGAAGCGGAAGACTCCCGGCCGGGACGCGGCCGCCTCGAGCACACGGCGTGCCCAGTCGATCTGGATCTCGTCTGGCGCGTAGCCGGCACGGATCACGGCCACCTGGGTGGGGTGGATGCACGCGGTCGCGTCGAACCCAATAGCTGCGGCATCCTCGACCTCGCGCCGTAACCCGCTGAGGTCGGCGATATCGAGATGTACGGAGTCGATCGCGGAACGTCCGGCGGCGGCGGCCGCGATCAGCACCCTCTCCCGCGCGTAGCGGGCGATATCTCGATAGCCGCCTCCCGGGCTGCGGCTGCTTCTGCCACCGATACTGGCTACCAGGTCCTCGGCGCCCCACATCAGAGCAACGACTCCGTCGGTCTCGGCGATCCGCCCGGCCATCTCGACACCGCGCGCGGTCTCGCACAGGGCGAGTACCTGGAACCCGTGCAGTGCACGGACATCGTCGGGGCTCTCCGTCTTGGCCAGCATGATGGTCCGATACGGCGTGCGGTGCAGTGCGCTGAGGTCGAGTGCGAACGCGGATGTCGCGACCGGGTTGACGCGGACGATCGTGCGCGCGGGGTCAAGAAGTGTCGCCTGGAGGGCCGCACGAGCTCCCGCCTTCGATTCGGGGGCGACCGCATCCTCGAGATCGAGAATCACGCTGTCCGCGGCGGCCGCTGCCTTGGCGAAACGATCGGGACGATCCGCCGGGCAGAAAAGAAGCGCAGGGCCCTGCATGGCTCTAGCTTGCATCCGTGGCGAGGCAACGCATCAGGGTCTTGCGCACCGCCTTCGCCACGACGTCGCCGCGCTGGTTGCGCGCGAGGTGTTCGAAGGTGACAACGCCTTGGCCGGGACGGCTCGCTGAAAGCCGCTTGTGCAGGATGACCGTCTCCGCCGAAAGCGTGTCTCCGTGCCGCACGGGAGCCGGGAAGGTCACCTCGTCGAACCCGAGATTCGCGACGATCGTGCCCTGCGTCAGCTGTGCGACTGACAGCCCGACCAGTGTGGCGAGTGTCAACATGCTGTTCACGAGGCGCCCGCCGAACTCGGTCGTCTCGGCCCAGGCCTCGTCGAGGTGCAGGGACTGCGTGTTCATGGTCAGGGTCGTGAACAGCACGTTGTCCGCCTCGGTGATGGTCCGATGCGGGCTGTGGTGGTACACGGTGTCGAGCTCGAGCTCCTCGAAGTAGAGCCCGCGCTGCACGATATGTTCGGTCATTGATCCTCCTCGATCGTCATTCGTCTTCGGCCGGCGTTTTCACAGTGGCAAGCACCTGTCCACGCGCGACGCTCTCACCGACAGCGACCGCCACGGCGACTGTTCCCGCGACCTGAGCTCGCAACACGTGCTCCATTTTCATCGCCTCGACCACGAGGATGGCGTCGCCCACCGCGACCGTGCTTCCTGTCGGTACCGAGATGGCGACAACTGTCCCGGGCATTGGCGACGTCAGCGTCGGATCAGCGTCGCCGTGAACATGTCTTCTGGCGTCCGACCGGCGTAGTTCGATCACGCGCCACGATCTCGGCCCGTCGGCGAACTCGAGGACCTCGTCCGTCGTGACTCGCGGCACCGTTCGGCGGATTCCATCGAGTGTGACCGCGACCGCGTGCTCCCCGGCGAGAATCACGGAGGCGGCGATCGGCTCGGCGCCGTCAACGACGACGGCCGCTGCATCCGCGGTGCCCGTGATCACCACCTCGTGCTCGCCCTCGTACCCGTCGACCTCGAGACGGAAAACCGATGGTGCCGCGGGCCCGAGGCGCCAGCCGGAGGGCGGGCCCCACGGGGGTTTGGCGGAGGCGGTGGCACGGTCGCGCTCGAATGCGATCAGGGCAGCAGTGGCGAGAACCGGCGCTTCGGGCTTCGCGAAGGTCAGGTCGCCGATTGCGCGGCCGATGTACTCCGTGTCGAATGCGCCCTCCGCTACCTCGGGTGAGGCGAGAAGCAACGAGAGGAACTCGATGTTCGTGGTGACACCCAGTACGACGGTGCTGTTCAGAGCGGCCCGGAGCCGGCCCAGCGCAGTCGGTCGGTCAGCGCCGAACGCGATCACCTTGGCGAGCATCGGATCGTAGTTGGGCGAGACGACTACGCCCTTTTGAAGCGCGGAATCGACGCGAATCCCCTCGTCGCTCGGCTCGACGACCAGCACCACCGTGCCACCAGCAGGAAGAAAGCCGGTGCTTGGGTCCTCGGCGTAGACGCGCGCTTCGATGGCGTGGCCGGTGAACACGACATCGTTCTGCGTGAATGACAGAGGCTCGCCTGCGGCGATGCGCAGTTGCTGCTCGACCAGGTCGAGGCCGGTCACCAGCTCCGTTACCGGATGTTCGACCTGCAGCCGAGTATTCATCTCCATGAAGAAGAACTCATCCGGCTGGGCCGACGACACAATGAACTCGACGGTTCCCGCCCCTGTGTAACCGACCGAGCGGGCAGTTTCGCACGCCGCGGCGCCGAGTCGCGCGCGAGTAGCGTTGTCGATGATCGGCGACGGTGCTTCTTCGATCACCTTCTGGTGTCGGCGCTGAAGCGTGCAGTCCCGCTCCCCGAGATGCACGACGTTGCCGTGGGCGTCGGCGAGCACTTGGATTTCGATGTGCCGCGGCGAGGTCACATAGCGTTCGAGAAAGAGGGTGTCGTCTCCGAACGACGCGGCGGCCTCCCGCCGCGCGGAGGCCAGGGACTCCGCGAGCTCGGACGCCGCCCTCACGACGTGCATCCCCTTCCCCCCGCCGCCGGCAGAGGGCTTGATGAGCAACGGGTACCCGACGCCGTCTGCAGCGCCGATGAGCTGCGTGTTACTCATGCCCGCTTGTGCAACGCCGGGTACCGTGGGCACCCCGCGCTCCTCGACGGCGTGCCGTGCGCTGATCTTGTCGCCCATTGTCCTGATCGCTCGCGGCGACGGACCGAGGAACACGATGCCTGTCTGAGCACACAGCTCGGCGAACTCCGCGTTTTCGGCGAGGAAGCCGTAACCGGGATGGATCGCCTGTGCGCCGGTGGCGAGAGCCGCCGCGATGACGGCGCCCATGTCCAAATAGCTGAGCGCCGCGCTCGCCGGTCCGATGCGGACAGCCTCGTTGGCCTCACCGACGTGCCGGGCGCCCGCGTCAGCGTCGCTGTAGACGGCCACCGAGGCGATACCCATTTTGCGGAGGGTCCGGATGACGCGGCATGCGATCTCGCCCCGATTGGCAATGAGGACTTTATCGAACATCGTCACATCCTGAAGACGCCGTAGCCAACGTCGTCCAGAGGAGCCCGCGACACAACGTCGAGGGCCAACCCGAGTACGTCGCGGGTCTGCGCCGGCTCGATAATGCCGTCGTCCCACAGCCGCGCAGTCGAATAGTACGGGCTGCCCTGCTCCTCATACGCCGAGCGGATCGGTGCCTGAAAGGCGCTCTCCTCGTCACTCGACCAACTGCCGCCGTCGCCTTCAATCTGGTCGCGTCGGATCGTCGAGAGCACGCTGGCCGCCTGAGGACCGCCCATCACCGATACTCGGGCATTTGGCCAGAGCCAGAGGAAGCGGGGGGAGTACGCGCGTCCGCACATCGAATAGGTCCCCGCTCCGAACGAGCCGCCCACGACGACGGTGAGCTTGGGCACCCGAGCGCAGGCGACGGCGTTGACCATCTTCGCGCCATGCTTGGCGATGCCACCGTGCTCGTACTCCCGCCCGACCATGAATCCCGCGATGTTCTGCAGAAAGATCAAGGGGATACCGCGCTGGTCGCACAGTTCGATGAAGTGCGTGCCCTTCAGTGCTGACTCCGAAAACAGGACACCGTTGTTGGCGATGATGCCTACGCGATGGCCGTAGATGCGCGCGAAAGCAGTGATGAGGGTGGTGCCGTACTCGGACTTGAACTCGAGAATGGAGCCGGCATCCGCGATCCGCTCGAGGATCTCTCGCGCGTCGTATGGGGTCTGCAGATCGGTGGGGACGAGCTCGTAGAGCTGCTCGACGGTGCGGGCGGGCGGGACGGGGACCGCCTGATCGTCCGCCGAGGCTGGCGGAGCTGGCAGGGTGGCGATGATGTCGCGCACGATCTGCAGCGCGTGCCGGTCGTCTTCGGCGAGGTGGTCGGTCACTCCCGAGATTCGGGAGTGGGTGACGCCGCCGCCGAGCTCTTCGGCAGAGACGATCTCACCGGTCGCGGCTTTTACCAGCGGCGGCCCACCGAGGAAAATCGTGCCCTGTCCGCGCACGATGATCGTCTCGTCGCTCATCGCCGGCACATAGGCGCCGCCAGCCGTGCTGGAGCCGAGCACGGCAGCGATCTGGGGGATGCCGTCCCGCGACATCCTGGCCTGGTTGTAAAAGATGCGCCCGAAGTGTTCTCGGTCGGGGAAGACCTCGTCCTGCATCGGCAGAAATGCGCCCCCCGAGTCCACAAGGTAGATGCACGGCAGCCGGTTCTCGGCCGCGATCTCCTGCGCTCGGAGATGCTTCTTCACGGTCATCGGAAAGTACGTGCCGCCCTTGACGGTCGCGTCGTTCGCGACGACGAGCACGTGGCGGCCGTGAACGAGCCCGATACCGGCAATGACCCCTGCGGCGGGGGCGTCTCCGTCGTACAGCTCCCACGCGGCCAGCGGGGCGATCTCGAGGAACGGGCTGCCGCGGTCGAGCAATGCGTCGATACGATCGCGGGCGAGCAGCTTGCCGCGGGCGCGATGGCGTTCTCGTACCTTCTCAGGCCCACCGAGCGCCACTGCGGCGGTGCGCTCGCGAAGTTGCATGAGCAGTGCGCGCCAGGCGCCCGCCCTGGTGTCGGGCACCGCCGCTTGCGTGGTCATCAACGGTCTCTCGAGTTCCAGTTAGTGATTACTAACTGAACATCAGGCTAGCGATCGTTCAGCGAACTGTCTAGAGATAAAAATCATGGTGTGACGGCCACATGGCGGGCCACTCAGTAAGTCGACAGGCGGAGGGCCCATCTTCAAGGTCGCCGCCGCACTCGGGAGCTTGCGGCGCTACCCGCACCCGCGAACCGTCGAGTCCGATCGTTGAAAAGCCGCTACGCCGAGCATCGGGGCGAGGTGCTGGCTCGTATTCGACCCAAGCTTGACGAGGAGGGGCGGGAGATCAGGCTGCTGGCCACATTCGGGCTGCTCAACTCGACGCCGTTCAGCGTTCGTCGGTCCCGGGCGTCGACGCACGCCCTCCCAAACCTCGCGACGATGGCGATGTCCGCCCTTCTCGATTCCGCACCGAGTCGAAGTGTCGTCGGACTGATCCCGCTCCAGCCCAAGGCTATGTTTGGTCCAGGGTGCGAGCTGCGCCCACCCGGTCTGTTCGGCCGGTCCGTCGCCACGAAGCCTGGAAGGAGCGGAGAGCATGAGCAGTGCACAGCGCCAACCGCGCATCGGCAAATACTGCGACCAGACCTGTCTGCTGCGGGTCGGAGAGATCGCCGCGGTCGGCGCCCGCGATGAGCTGCTGCGTGACGAGAGCTTCAAGCGGCTTCTGCTCGGTGGCGCGTGAAGGCGGGATGACACGGTGACTGGCAAGCTCAGAGAGGATGCCGCCGCCGCGCTCGCGGACGTTGTCTTTGACGGCATGACCGTCGCAGTTGGAGGTTTTGGCCTCTCGGGCAATCCGACCCGCCTGATTACCGCCCTGCGGGACACGGGGGTGAAGGACCTCACTGTGGTGAGCAACAATATGGGAGTCGACGGAAAAGGACTGGGTCTCCTGCTTGAGCATGGCCAGGTGCGAAAGGTGGTGGCGTCCTACGTGGGCGAGAACCGGTTGTTCGCGGAGCAGTACCTGTCTGGTGAACTTGACGTCGAATTCTGCCCTCAGGGCACGCTGGCCGAGCGTCTGCGTGCGGGCGGGGCGGGCATCCCGGCCTTCTACACGCCGACGGGAGTCGGGACTCCTATCGCCGAAGGCAAGTCGGAGCTGATCTTCGACGGTGTGCGAGCGATCCTCGAGCGCGGCCTCGTCGCCGACCTCGCCCTGGTTCGCGCTCACCGCGCAGACGCCGAGGGCAACCTCCGATACCGACTGACGGCTCGCAACTTCAATCCGCTCGTTGCGACCGCGGGGCGCGTGACCATTGCCGAGGCGGACGAGATTCTGGACGGCTTCATCCAGCCGGATGACATCCACACCCCTGGAATCTTCGTGCAGCGAGTGATATTGGCCGACGTCACCGATCGGGATATCGAGCAGAGAACGGTAAGACCGCATGTGGACGCGTGACGAGATGGCGGCCATCGCTGCCGTCGAGTTGAAGGACGGCCAGTACGTCAACCTGGGCATCGGGATTCCGACCCTTGTCGCGAACCACCTGCCCCCAGGGGTGCGCGTCACGCTGCAGAGCGAGAACGGCATCCTAGGGATCGGGCCTTTCCCACTCGACGGGGACGAAGACGCTGACCTGATTAACGCCGGCAAGCAGACTGTGACCCTGCTGCCGGGAGCGAGTGTCTTCGACTCCGCTGTGTCATTCGGAATGATTCGAGGGGGTCACGTACAGACCGCGATTCTCGGAGCCCTGCAGGTCGGGGCCAACGGTGATCTCGCCAACTGGACGATTCCCGGCAAGCTCGTGAAAGGGATGGGGGGCGCGATGGACCTGGTCGCGGGTGCCCCGCGCGTGATCGTCATCACCGAGCACCTGGCGAAGGACGGCACCCCCAAGGTCGTCGAAAAATGCGAGTTGCCGCTTACGGGCGCCGGTGTTGTGGACCGCATCATTACCGATCGTGCCGTGTTCGACATCGTCGACGGGCGCCTCCTCTTGCGCCGTCTTGCTCCCGGCGAAGACCCAGTACAACTCGCGGCGATCACCGGTGCGAAGTTCGATATCGAGTTGGATCGCTGACACCGATCCCAGTTATGAATGAGAATCGGGTGACGCGACGCTGCCCCGTCATTTGATCGTGCCCCGCGGATCGCAGATCTTCGGGAAAGCTGAGCAGACCGGGATGTCACCGACCGCCGTTGCATCTCCGGTAGGACCTCGGTCGAGTGCTCAGGGTGTCACAAGCCCAGCTCCCGGGCGATGAGCATGAGCTGCACCTCGGTGGTCCCCTCGCCGATTTCGAGGATCTTCGAGTCGCGATAGTGCCGCGCCACCAGGTACTCGTTCATGAATCCGTAGCCGCCAAAGATCTGAGTGGCGTCCCGGGCGTTGTCCATCGCGGCTTCGCCGGCGACCAGCTTCGCAACCGCCGCTTCTTTTTTGAAGGCGCGGCCGGCGAGCATCAGCTCGGCGGCGCGGTAGTAGGCAAGCCGGGCCGTGTGGGCACGCGCTTCCATGCGGGCGATCTTGAAGCTGACGCCCTGGTACGTCGAGATCGGCCGGCCGAAGCTTTCCCGCTGCTTCGAATACTCGACACTGGCATCCACGCAGCCTTGCGCCGCGCCGACGGACAGCGCCGCGATCGCGACGCGGCCTTCGTCGAGGATTCTGAGGAAGTTCGCGAAGCCACGCCCGCGCTCGCCGAGCATATTCTGTTCGGGGATGTGCACCTCGGCGAAGGTGATCGGGTGCGTGTCCGACGCGTTCCATCCGACCTTGTTGTATGCCTTCTCGATGGTGACGCCTTCCGTGTGCCGGGGCACCAGGAAGTTGGTGATCTCCTTCTGGCCGTCGGTCTCTGCTGTCACGGCTGTCACGGTGATGAGCTCCGTGATGTCGGTGCCCGAGTTGGTGATGAACTGCTTGTTACCGTCGATCACCCATTCGCCGTCGACGAGCCTGGCGCGCGTGCGGGTGCTGCCGGCGTCGCTGCCGGCACCGGGCTCGGTAAGCCCAAACGCGCCGAGGGCGTCGCCGCGTGCGAGGCGGGGCAGCCAGTGCTGCTTCTGCTCGTCGCTGCCGAAATGGAATATCGGCATCGCGCCGAGGGAGACGCCCGCCTCAAGGGTGATGGCGACGCTCTGATCCACCTTCGCGAGCTCCTCGATGACGAGGCAGTGTGCGAAGTAGTCGCCGCCCATCCCGTCGTACTCCTCGGGGAACGGGATGCCGAACAGTCCCATCTCGGCCATCTGCGCGACGACCTCGTACGGAAAGGAATGCTCCTCATCGTGCTTCGCCGATACCGGCGCAACGACCCGCTGGGCGAAGGACCTGACCATCGCTTGCAGCTCGCGGTATTCGCTGGGCAGATCGACACCTGCATCGCTGTTCACGTTGACTCGCCGCCTTGTCTCGGTTAGCAATCATTAACCGATACGAACTTTAGGCGACGGCGGCCACCCGGGGCAAGGCGCACCGACGAATCCCAGGATGCTTGTCAGCCGGTCAAGGAATCAGCCAGCCGCGATGTCGGCCAGCAGACACGACATGGCCATGCTGGCGAGGATCTGAGCGCTGTCCGTCCTCGCCGCGACTCTGCCGGCGCTGTACGGAGTGGAGTTGAGCAGGCCGAAGACGGCCTGCAGTCGCAGCTCGCATTCTTCGCGGTCCATGTCGGGGCGAACCGACGCGAGCACGTCGCGCCACTGCTCGAGGTATGCACGCTGCAGCGACCGCACGCGGCGGTTGGCCTCGGGGGCTAACAGCTCGAGGTCTCGACCCTGGATGCGGATCGTGTTCGGCTCGAGCAGCGCGAAATCCGTGTGGAATGCGACGAGTCGTTCCAGCTTCGTCCCAGAATCGATGTCTTCCTCGAGGATTTCGCGCGCCCCGCCGAGAAGCCGCTGGCTGACGGCGACGAGCAGCTCAACCAGCACGGCTTCCTTGTTCGCGAAGTGCTTGTACAAGGCGGGCCCGCTGACCCCCGCAGCCTGGCCCAGGTCGCCGATGGTCACGTCGGAGTAGCCGCGTGCCGCGAACAGCTGTGCAGCCGCGGCGAGGTAAGCCGACCGGCGGCTGGCTTTCTGGGTTGCTCGCCAACTGTTGGACATGGACCGAGGATAGGTCGCTGGACAACGGGATTGCGCGCGACCAGCCGTATTACCAGTTAGCGCTTGATAACCGAGGCGGGCGATGATGGCGATGGCACTGACTTCCCATGACCACGTCGACGAGCCCTTGACGCGTACCGCGCGTATTTTCGCAGGGGCTCGGAGAAGTCCCGCGAGTGTCAATGGACCCGCGGCAAGCAGCTGGCCATCGACTCCGTCGTCGTGGAGCCGTTGAAGCCCGGCCCGAGGACCGGGCCAGCCGCCTAGTCAAGGTCGAGCCTGTCTGCCGCCCGCCGCAGAAGCGGTGCGAGCCGGTAGGGGATGAGTTCGTTGATGGCGATGGACGTCTCGGTTCGCTCGACGCCATCGCAGGCGAGGATGCGCTCGTTGATCCGGAACAGCTCATCGGTGTCCACGCAGACGATTCGCACGAGCAGGTCGGTCGGTCCGGTGAGGCCGAAGGCCTGTACGACTTCGGGGATCGTTGCCAGCTCGGCCGCGATGTGGGCGAGCTTCTGCTGAGTCGCGAACACAGTGGTGAAGGCGGTGAGGGGCCGCCCGATCGCTGCCTCGCTGATGCTGCGGTCGTATGGCAGGAAAACGCCGGCCGCCTCAAGGCTCACCAGGCGAGCCTGCACCGTGTTGCGGGTGACGCCGAGACGTTGCGCGAGGGCGACGGTCGTCGCTCTCGGATCGTCGGTGAGGGCGAGCAGCAGACGGAGCTCGGTGCGATCCAGGGGGCGCATTCTGTCTCCTCTTCGACTCGATTCTCGGTTATTTCGTGGGCCTTACTGAGCATAATGCTCAATACAAAATAGATCGATTGCGCACTTCGCAACGGTAAGCGTAGCCTCCTCGACGAAAGACATCGTCGTTCTTTCCGAAAGGCATTCATGAAAGCCGATCTGCTCGATGCCTCACCTGGGATCTCGTCTTTTGTCGGCCTGCTCAGTCCCGACGGGCATCGCGACGAAACGGGCGAGTTCGCCGATCTCGTCGCCGACGTCGGCCCCGGCGAACTGCTGGCGCTGTACCGCGACATGGTCGTCGTCCGTCGTATCGACACCGAGGCGACCGCGTTGCAACGGCAGGGCGAGCTCGGCCTGTGGCCGCCGCTCCTCGGTCAGGAGGCCGCGCAGATCGGTTCCTCGCGCGCTCTCGCACCCGATGACTTTGTCTTCTCCAGCTACCGGGAGAACGGTGTCGCCTGGGTGCGCGGCGTTGCGCCAACCGACTTGCTGGTCGCCTGGCGCGGGGTCGCGCAGTCTGGATGGGATCCGTTCGTTCACCGGATGGCGACGCCGCAGGTGATCATCGGGGCGCAGACCCTGCACGCGACCGGATATGCACTCGGCATGCAGTTGTCGCACAGCGACGCTGTCGCCGTGACCTACTTCGGGGACGGAGCGACGAGCGAAGGCGACGTCAGTGAAGCGCTCGTATTCGCCGCCTCCTACGCCGCGCCCGTCGTGTTCTTCTGTCAGAACAACCAGTGGGCGATCTCGGAGCCGGTGCGGCTGCAGAGTCGCACCGCGATCGTGGACCGCGCGGCCGGGTTCGGTATCCCGGGAATCCAGGTCGATGGCAATGATGTTCTCGCGGTCCTGGCGGTGACCCGCTCCGCGCTCGAACGCGCGAGGCGGGGCGACGGGCCCACCTTCATCGAGGCCGTGACCTACCGGATGGGGCCGCATACGACGGCCGACGACCCGACCCGCTACCGGCCAGCTGCCGAACTCGCGGAGTGGACAGCCAAGGATCCACTGACGCGTGTCGCTGCGCACCTGCGCGGGGTCGGCGTTCTCGACCAGGCAGCCGAGGCCAGCATTGCGGCGACCGCCGATGCCGTTGCCGCCGAGCTCCGCGCTGGCTGCATCGGGATGCCAGATCCGCCATCCGAGGCTCTATTCGATCACGTCTACGTCGAGCCCCATCCGCGCATCGATGAACAGCGTTCGGCTCACGAGGCCTACCTCAGGATGCTCTCGTGAGCACGACGTCTCTCACGATGAGTGCGGCGATCAACGCGGGCCTGCGACGCGCGATGGAGGACGACGACCGCGTGCTGGTAATGGGCGAGGATGTGGGCAGGCTGGGCGGGGTGTATCGGGTCACACAGGGTTTGCAGGACACCTTCGGAGACCGGCGCGTCATGGATACCCCGCTCGCCGAGTCGGCCATTTTGGGCACCGCCATCGGCCTGGCGTACGCGGGCTATCGGCCGGTCTGCGAAATCCAGTTCGACGGGTTCGTCTACCCGGCGTTCGACCAGATCGTCAGTCAGGTCGCCCGGATGCACTCTCGCACCCGGGGGGCGGTGAAGCTCCCCATGACGATCCGCATCCCGTTCGGTGGCGGTATCGGCGCAGCCGAGCATCACTCTGACTCGCCCGAGGCGCTCTTCACCCATACATCGGGGCTGAGAGTGGTGAGCGTCAGCGATCCGGCCGACGCCTACGCGGTGATTCGTGAGGCCATCGCGAGCGACGACCCTGTGCTCTACTTCGAGCCGAAACGTCGCTATCACCTCACCGGCCAGGTGGCGCTCGACGCTCCGCCGAGCGAGCTGCGCTCCATGGACCACGCCCGCGTGGTCGCCGCAGGAACCGACGTGACTTTGGTGGCATACGGCGGTCTCGTGCAGACGGCGCTCGCCGCCGCAACGGCCGCGAAGGCGGAGGGGGTCTCCATCGAGGTGATCGACCTGCGCTCGCTCTCCCCGATCGACTTCGAGGCCGTTGCCGCCTCGGTCGAGCGCACCGGACGGCTGGTCGTCGTGCATGAGGCGTCGCAGACGGGTGGACTCGGGGCCGAGATCTGCGCGGAGGTCACCGATCGCTGTTTCTACAGCCTCGAACACGCGCCGGTCCGGGTGACTGGGTTCGACATTCCCTTCCCCCCTGCCAAACTCGAGAGGCACCACATTCCTGACCTCGACCGGATCCTCGACGGCGTCGATCGCGCGCTCGAGCGCCCGAACTCGCTCCAGGATCGGGGCCGGTGACGATGGCTCTGCGCGAGTTCCGGCTGCCCGACCTCGGTGAAGGACTCACCGAGTCGGAGGTCGTTGTCTGGAAGGTCGCCGTTGGCGACCACATCGAGCTCAACCAGGTCATCGCAGAGGTCGAGACTGCGAAGGCCGTCGTCGACCTTCCGTCACCCTACGCAGGCATCGTCGCCCGCTTGATGGTCGAGGCGGGCGTCACGGTATCGGTCGGCGATCCGATCATCAGCGTCGAAATCGCCGACGTCGGTGGCGACGCGGAGCCCGCGGACGCGCCGCCGCCAAACCTGGTCGGCTATGGCGCCGCCCCCGAATCGACGTCGGGTCGCAAGCAGCGCAATTTCGGTACCGGACCAGTTGCCGCGCCATCGCCGACCCGCCATCGCGCCGCGCCGCCCGTGCGACTTCTGGCTCGTCAGCTCGGGGTTCCCCTCGACAGCGTCGAGGGAACAGGTCAGCGAGGTCTCATTACGCGTTCCGACCTCGAACGGGCCGTCCGCCCCTCGACCGACGGCCGCATCCCGAGCGCCTCAAGCGAGGCGTCGTCGCTGATCCCGGTGAGTGGCCTGCGCAAGCTGACCGCGCAAGCGACAGTGGCGAGCGCGTTCACGGCACCGCACGTCACGGTTTTCCTGCAGGTCGACGTAACGCCGACCATCGAGTTGCTCGAGCGGCTGAGGACGCAACCGCGGTTCACGGGCTCGCGGCTCACCTTCCTGACTGCTGTCGCGCGAGCCGTCTGCCTGGCGCTGCGCGCCGAGCCGTCCGTCAACTCGCGCTGGGAGGACGGCGCAATCCGCCGGTTTGAACACGTGAATCTAGGGATCGCGGCGGCGACTGCGCGCGGGCTGATTGTTCCGGTCATCCTCCACGCGGACTCCCTCGGCTTCGGCGAGCTCGACGACGCCCTCAGCGAACTGGTTCGGACCGCTCGTGCTGGCACGACCAGTCCGGCTGCGATGACCGGCGGCACGTTCACGATCACCAACGTCGGGGTGTTCGGGGTCGAAGGCGGAACACCGATCCTCGCCGATGGGCAGGCCGGCATCCTCGCAGTCGGGGTGGTAGCGCGACGACCGTGGGAGTTTCAGGATGGGATCGCCCTGCGTCAGATCGTGACCTTGAGCCTCTCGTTCGATCACCGGGTCGTGGATGGCGCCGAGGGTTCGCAGCTGCTCGCGGCCATCGCGGCCCTGCTCGCCGACCCGGCGCGCGCCTTCGCGGCATGACGAGCCGAACCGGGTCACGTCACGTGACCACTGCGCGGTGCGCGGTAAACATCCCTTCTACCTGGCGCGGATCGCTGACAACAGGATGCCGGCAACTGGATAGTCGTACCGCGTGAAACGTGCTGGTAACGGGTCGAAAAGATCTGGTCCGTACCCGGTCGGCATCGATTGTTTACGTCGGGGGACCCACGGTCGGTGGCGGCGCATCCGTCCCAAGGGCTCGTTCTCGATGTGCCTGACTGAGGTCTGTTAGTGCCCCCAATTCGTCGTCGGACGCACCCTCCAACGCGATCAGTCGGTCGTCGGCGGTTGGCTGCGCGCGCAGTAACTCGTCGAGCTTGCGTTGGGTTACCGCCTGCTGTCGTGCTTGGGTGTGCTGGAGTGCGAACACCATCACGACTGTCACGGATGAGCTCGCAATGTAGAGGACGTTCTCCCACCACGGGGGAAACCCCGTCGCGATCCCGAACGCGATCCAGGTTACGAGGGCAGCTGCGGCAATCGATCCGGCGGCGGCGTGTTCACTCACTCGGCCGATGCGGTGCAAGACCAGACTGCTCCATTGTGTGTGGGTCAGGACCACCGACTCATCTCGCCTCACCGCGCGGGATCGATCCAGCCGATCGCGTTGGTCGGCATATATCGACTCGTCGCTGCTGTTCGGATTCTCCACAATCGACAGGTTAGGCGGCGTTGCCGTCAAAACAGCTGTGGCTTCCTGAGCGTCGGATTCACTCATACTCGGTGACCCCGCCAGCGTCATCCCGTTGCTCTCAAGGCCCGGGGTACTCACCTGATCAAGGGTGCGCTATCGCCGTCGACTGGCGAGGGCACGCACCTAGAGCCCGACGCTGCTCTGCATGATGCCGCCGTCAACGAACACTGTAGTGGCGGTCATGTAGCCGGATTTCGCGGAGGCGAGGAAGACGACTGTGTCGGCGATTTCGGCCGGCTGCGCCATGCGGCCGAGCGGGATGGCGGCATCCAGCTTGTCCAGTTCGACCGGGTCGTTCATGGTCGCCGTGTTGATGGGAGTGGCGACCGCTCCGGGTGCGACGTTGACGACGCGGATCCCGTGCGGGCCGAGTTCGACGCCAGCCGTGCGGGTGAGCATCCGAGTGCCGCCCTTCGAGACGCAGTAGGCGGTGTTGCCGGGCATCGGCCAGTCCTCGTGCACAGAGGAGATGTTGATGATCAGGCCTGGGGTGCCCTGCTTGATGAACTGCTGCGCGGCGAACTGGGTGCCGAAGAACGCGCTCTTCAGGTTGACGTCCATCACCCGTTGGTATTGCTCCTCGGTGGTGTCCAGCACGGAGGTGCGGGTCTCGACGCCTGCGTTGTTGACGATCACGTCGAGCGAACCGAAAGTGGTGACGGCGAAGTCGACCATTCTCTGCAAGTCGGTGAGCTTGCTGACGTCGGCATCGAGCCCGACGGCGCGGCCGCCGCTGTCGGTGACCTTGGTGAGCAGCTCGGTGGTCGCTTCAGGATGGATGACGTAGTCCACGACAACGTTCGCGCCCTCGGCAGCGGCGGCGATCACGATAGCCTCGCCGATCCCGCTGTTGCCACCGGTGACGATGATGGTCTTTCCTTCGAGCAGCATGGACCCGCCTTTTCCGCGCCGCGATTGGCACACAGCGGCAGAGTACTGCTCGAGCCTGAATCGACCATCTGGGTGTCTGCTGTGGCCCGCTTGCGAATGGCCAGGTACCGGGCAAGAGTGAAACAGTGACCTCGACACCTCCTGCCCCGTCCGAGCACTACGACGTCATTGTGATTGGCAGCGGACCGGGTGGTGGGACCACAGCGGCGAAGCTTGCGGAGACCGGCAAGCGGATCCTGTTGATCGAGCGGGGTGACTTCCTCAAGCGGGAGCGTGCGAACTGGAGCTCAGAGGAAGTGTTCGCCAAGAATCGTTACGTCGCCGAGGAAACTTTCTATGACGCCGACGACAAACCATTCAGGCCCGAGCTGCACTTTTACGTGGGTGGCAACTCGAAGGTTTACGGGGCGGCGCTGTTTCGGCTGACCCCACAGGACTTCGGTGGGATCCGGCATCCCGCGGGCATGTCGCCCGAGTGGCCGATCAGCTACGACCGGCTCGAGCCGTACTACGTGAAGGCTGAGCATCTGTACTGGGTGCACGGAAAGCACGGCGAGGATCCGTTCGCGGGGCCGTCGAGTGCCGAATACGCGTTTCCCCCGGTGAAGCACGAGCCGCGCATCCAGGAACTCTCTGATGGGTTGACGGGCCTGGGATTGCATCCGTTCCACCTGCCAGTCGGAGTTAACCTGATCCAGAACGATGACGGCAGTGCTTCGCACGGCTCGGCATGCATCCGCTGCGACCGGGTAGACGGGTTCCCGTGCCTGGTCGAGGCGAAGGCGGACTCCGAATCGGTCGCGGTGCGCCCGGCGCTGCGTGCGCATCCGAACCTGCGCTTGCTGACCAACACCACCGTGACGAAGCTGCTGACGGATGCGGCTGGCCGCTCGGTCACGGGCGTGCTCACGTCATCCGTCACTGGATCCGGGCAGACCGAGCTGACCACGTTCACGGCCGACATCGTCGTGCTTTCGGCCGGATCCATCCTCTCGGCAGCGCTGCTGCTCGCTTCGGCGAACGACGCCCACCCGAGCGGTCTCGCCAACGGCTCGGACGCGGTGGGCCGACATTACATGCGCCATAACAACCTGGCGCTCATCGCGTTCTCGAAGGACCGCAACGACACGGTCTTCCAGAAGACGCTGTCGCTGAACGACTTCTACGGCCCCAGCGACAAGTGGGAGTACCCGATGGGCAACATCCAGATGCTCGGCAAGTCCGACGACTGGCAGGTGAAAGGTCAAGCGCCAACCGGCCTCGGCTGGGCGCCGCCCGCTGCGTACGGCATCGTTGGCAAGCACTCGCTGGACTTCTGGCTGGCCAGCGAAGACCTCCCGCTGCCCGACAGCAGAGTGACGCTCACCCCCGACGGCTCGGTGAAGCTGACGGTGCAGCCCGACAACAACGCCGAGGGCCTGAAACGGCTGCGGCACAGCTTCGAGAGCATGTTGACCGACCTCGGCCTGCACTCGCAGACCTTTGAACGCAACCTGTACCTGAGCAAGGCGATGGATGTCTCCGCCACCGCTCACCAGGCCGGCACCGTGCGCTTCGGCGCCGATCCCGCCACCTCTGCGCTGGACGTGATGTGCAAAGCGCACCAGCTCGACAACCTCTACGTCGTGGACGGATCGTTCATGCCATCCATTGGTGCGGTGAATCCGACGCTGACGATCATCGCCAACGCGCTCCGGGTCAGCGAGCACCTTGCCGATCGCCTCGGCTGACCGCATCCAGAACTCTGTCGTCTATGCGACAGGGTTGGTGCAGGGGATTGCGCTGGTCACCTTCCCGGCGGCAAGTTCGATCCTGACCGGCCGGCACGGATTCGCGCTCACCTCCACCCAGTACGGCAGCATGTTCGTGCCGCAGGTGCTCGCCGCGATCGCCGCCGCCCTGTTCGGTGGTCGGCTGGCGCTTCGGTTCGGCTTGAAGCGCGTGTACCTCGCGGGCATGACCGCGGACCTGCTGTCCATGTTGGTACTCGCGGGCAGTGGCTTGATCTCGGCTGATCGCAGCCTCGCGTACCTTGCTCTGCTGCTCGCCACTGCGCTGCTCGGCGTCGGTTTCGGGCTCACGGTGCCCGCGCTGAACACCCTCGTTGCTGCGTTTCATCCGAAGGCAGTCGACCGCTCGACCCTGGTGCTGAACGCACTTCTCGGGCTCGGCACGGCACTGGCGCCTGTTTTCGTGGCCGTCTTTGTCGGACTGGGGTTCTGGTGGGGGTTGCCGCTTCTGGCCGCCGCGCTGTTGCTGGTTCTGGGAGCGGTCGCGGTGTCGCTGCCGCTGAAGGCAGATCCGCCCACCCGAGCTGCCTCGTCGGCGAAGACCAGGCGAGGCTTCCCGGCGCGCTTCTGGCCCTATGCCGCGGCCGCCCTGCTGTATGGAATCGTCGAGACGATGAGCGGCAACTGGGCTCAACTCCAACTCACGGGCGCGCTCCACGGTACCGTGTTGCAGGCATCGCTGGCGCTTACGGCGTTCTGGTCGATGGTGACTCTGGGACGCGTCCTATTCGCCCTGGCGCAGCGGGGCGTCCCCGCGCGCTGGATCTATCGCGTCATTCCGCTTCTGGTGGCGGCCGCGTATGTGGTCGTGTTATTCGGCGCGGGTGGATCGCCGATCGTCGGAGTTCTCACCTTCGGACTCGCCGGGCTGGGCTGCTCGGCGCTCCTCCCGCTCACGCTGAGTTTCGCCGAACAGGAGATGGGATCGACGATCGCAGTGACCGGCGGCCTGATCGCGGTGTATCAGGTCGGCTACGGGATCGCCGCTTTCGCGGTGGGACCTCTGCTGACGAGTGGGATCCCGCTCGCGACGGTGTTCGGTGCGGCTGGCGCCGTCGCCGTTCTGCTGTGCGCGGGTACCTTCGTGGTGGCCTCGGGGTAAACGAAGAGCGCCCACAGCATCATCACCGCGGGCGCTCTTTCGCCTGCCACTTAACTCGGCAAGGCTAAATATCAGTTGAGGTGTCGCGCGATGAGGCTGAGGTCTGCGGCACTCGAGCGACCGTCCGCGGTGTTCGCCTGATGCCAGTACGGGTAAGGCAGCGGCGTGGCGCTGGCCTCATCAAGCCGGCCGATCTCAGCATCCGTTAGTTGGATATCCGCCGACCCAAGGCTGTCGCTCAGTTGATCTTCGGTGCGTGCCCCGACGATGACGGATGTCACACCAGGCTTTGCCAGCGTCCACGCCAAACCGACTTGCGTCGCGGACGCGTCGCGGTCTCGCGCGATGTTGGCCAGCACCTCGATGGTGGCGTACAGGCGGTCCTCGTCGTAGATCGGCGGTTCGGTCCACCCCTCGAAGCGACGCGAACCTTCCGGCGCGTCTTGCCCGCGACGGTACTTGCCAGTCAGCAGACCCCCGGCCAGCGGGCTCCACACCAGAATCCCGAGACCCTGATCGATCGTGATCGGCACAAGCTCGTTTTCGGCATCGCGGGACTGCAGCGAGTAATAAACCTGCTGACTCGCGAAACGTTCGAAACCTCTTTTGTCAGAAGCCCACAGTGCTTTCATCAGGTGCCAGCCTGAGAAGTTAGAAGCACCGATGTAGCGCACTTTGCCCGAACGAACCAGGTCATCGAGCGCGGCGAGGGTCTCCTCCAGGGGGGTTGAACCATCCCAGCCATGAAGCTGGTAAAGATCAATGTGGTCCGTGCCGAGGCGCCGCAGGCTCTCCTCGGCTGCACGAACGATGTGGTGCCGCGAAAGCCCACCATCGTTCGGCCCCTCACCCATGCCGGCGCGCACCTTCGTCGCGATGAGCACCTGGTCGCGGTTGGCACCGAGGGCTTGACCCAGGATCTCTTCCGAAGCACCGTTGGAATACACATCGGCGGTGTCGATCAGATTGACGCCTGCAGCCACGGCGATATCGATCTGCCGCCGCGCGCCATCCACATCAATGTGACCGACAGGGCTAGCCCAACCCGTGCCGGCAAAACCCATGGTCCCCAGGCTGATGGTCGAAACCTGTAAGCCTGTCCTACCCAAATGACGATATTCCATAACGAAGAGCCTACTGAGAAGCAACGATTGGGCTTGACGCTGCCGACGTGGTGGTTTGAACGCGATAGAGGCTGGTTGACGCGGTGATGTACAGCTCGTTGCCATCGACGCCACCAAAGCAGACGTTCGCGATGACTTCGGGGACAGGAATAGTCAGCAGTTCTTCCCCTGCTGGCGAGTAGACGTGAACCGCATCGGCCGCTGAGGTCCAGACTCGGCCGTCGCGGTCGACGCGAAACCCGTCGGGCACGCCAGGCCGAGGCCGGGCGAAGAGGCGCGGTGGATTGGTGAGCGGCGATGTCGCGGCCCCTCCGGGGAGGTCATACTCCCAAATGCTCCCGTCAGAGTGATCGGTGTCCGAGACGTAGAGAACGCCTTCGTCTGGGGAAAAGGCGAGCCCGTTCGGCCTCAGGCGGTCGGTGATCATCGGCGCGAGAAGCCCCGTCTGCGGCTGGAAGCGAAAGACAAAACAACCGCCGTACTCCTGATTGCCGGGATGCCCTTCTCGCGGCTCGGTGATCCCGTACGGCGGGTCGGTGAACCAGATGCTGCCGTCGGATGCGACGACGACGTCGTTGGGAGAGTTGAAGCGATGTGGTCCGAAATGGTCGACGATGGTGTGCGGTACCCCGTTCGTCTCACTCTCGACAGATCTGCGCCCATGGCTGCATTGCACGACGAGGCCATCCCGATCCAGGGTGCGACCGTTGGTGAACTCGACTTCTTCGCGATGCACTGTCGTGGTCTGGGAGTCTGACCAGTATTCGAGAATGCGGTCGTTGGGGATATCGCTCCACCGCAGAGACCGCGTCTCCGGGATCCACACCGGCCCTTCGCCCCAGATTGCTCCCGTGTAGAGGCGTTCGATATGCGCGCCGAGTGCGATCAGCTCAGTTGAGGGCATGGTGAAGTGTTTCACCGATGAGCGCGCTGAGCTTCGCGAACATGTTGTTCCCGGATGAGTACTCCGTCAGCGGCCAACTGCATCGGGTCACGGCGCGCATGGAGGTCGCCATGAGCGGCCAGGCCAACCTGCCCGATCACCGGGTCTCGTTCTTCGCCGTCGAGACTCCGGGCGAAACGCTTCTCACGCCAACGGCTCTGAGCAAAGTGGGCAACTTTCTCCTGGGTGGACGAGGGACTCGCGGGAATCCCGGGACACGGGATCAGTGTGGCCCGATCCTGCTGCAGCCGTACAGCATCGGCACGATCGCTCTCGCCTGGTCGACCCGCTGGCCGCGCCGATCACCGAACGCATTCTCTCTACTCCGTCGGTGTGGGCGGTCTCGAACGGCCAGTACATCCGCCCGATGGAGGGCGCGATGCAGGACTCCCCGTCGGCCGCGATGCCCGCAATCGCTACTCTTTCGCACACGATCCATCACCCGCGCAATGCCCTCCGAATGGGATTGGATACCGTTCCGGTCGGTGGTGAGCTTCGGATCTGCGGTGTGCAGGGTCTTCGACTAGCGGCCGCGGCGGCGCATCCGCCCATACTGGTCGAACCAGGTGTTTTCACTGAGAGGATCTCGATGGTGCGATCAGAGTCCAGCGTCGAGGTCGACCATTCGGCCGACGAGGTTTTCGCATTCTTGGCTGACGGCACGAACAATCCGAAGTGGCGAAGCGGCGTGAACGAGATCCGCCACATTCGTGGGCGCGGAGTGGGCGCGGAATACGAGCAGCTGCTCACTGGCCCCGGCGGACGAACGATGCGTGCGAACTACCGCGTGGTCGCGTCGGATCAACCGACCAGGCTCGAGTTCGAGGTGACCGCCGGCCCGGCCCGGCCCCGCGGGTCGTTCACGATCACCGCCATCTCGCCCACCTCGTGCCGTGTCACCTTTGCCATCACGCTCGAACTGCAGGGCGTGATGAGATTCGTGCAGGGGATGATTGAAGCGCAAGTCGCCGCCGAGGCTGCCTCAATCCACAACCTCCCGAGAGCGATGCGTGAGCCGTAGCGCTCGTCGTGTCTTCTTCCGGTTCGAGGCATTCGAGTTGGCGGTGGCAAGTGACGCGCGGGGATCTGGAGCCGGTCAAGTTCCGGGCGGGTCGTGACGGGCGACGGGTTGTAGACCCTGACGCAACCCGTCGTCGAGGAGGACACTCGAGGTATGCCCGCTAACCGATTGATTTCCCGCCGCGACGTCGACTTCTTGCTCGATGAGTGGCTCGATGTCACCGAACTGACCCGGCGCAGCCTCTACGCAGACCACGACCGTGAGACCTTCGGATCGTTGATCGACACCGCGGAGCAGATCGGCACCGAGGTGTTTGCGCCGATTAATCGCCTCCTCGACGAGCAGGAACCGCAGCTCGGTGTGAACGGCGAGGTGGTCCTGCCGGGTGAACTGTCGGAGGCGCTTCGCCGATTCCAGGAGTCGGGGCTGATTGCTAGCACCTTCGACGAAGAGCTCGGCGGAGGGCGACTTCCCTATGTCGTCCGTGCGGTGTGCGGTGCCTACCTCGCGGCCGGATCGATGTCCGCATACGCCTACCCGTTCCTCTCGGAGGCCAACGCGAACCTCATCGTCACTCACGGGACGCCCGAGCAGATTGCGAGCTATGCAGTGCCGATCATTGAAGGTCGATGGTTCGGGACCATGTGCCTCTCGGAAGTCCAAGCGGGATCCTCGTTAGGCGATATCACCACCGTCGCTGAGCCGCAGGCGGACGGCTCCTACCGGCTGACCGGCTCGAAAATGTGGATTTCTGGCGGCGATCACGAGCTGTCGGACAACATCGTGCATCTCGTGCTCGCGCGCACTCCCGGTGGTCCAGTAGGTGTTAAGGGGATCTCGCTTTTCATTGTGCCCCGATTTCTCCCCGACGAGAATGGCGATCCCGGCGAACGGAACGACGTCGCAATGGCGGGCCTTAATCACAAAATGGGATACCGAGGCACCACCAACACCGTGCTGGTCTTTGGCGAGGGATATCGAACTCCGGCTGGCCACCCGGGAGCCGTTGGGTCCCGGGTGGGAGACGTCGGGCAGGGTCTGGAGATCATGTTCAGCATGATGAACGAGGCGAGGATCGGAGTCGGGCTGGGGGCTGTCGCCCTCGGCTACACGGGCTATCTCCATTCGCTCGAATACGCCAGAACGCGGCTCCAAGGGCGGGCGGCGACGGCAAAGGATCCCTCCACTCCTCAAGTGCCGATCATCGAGCATCCCGATGTGCGACGGATGCTTCTTGCGCAAAAGTCCTACGTCGAAGGCGGCTTCGCGCTCGTCCTCTTCTGTGCTCGACTCGTCGATGACGTGCGGTCGGCCGAGTCGCTGACCGAGCGCGAAGAGGCCGAGTCGTTGCTCGGACTTCTCACCCCGATTGCGAAATCGTGGCCGTCTCAATGGTGTCTGAAGGCGAACGATCTCGCGATCCAGGTTCACGGCGGATATGGCTACGCCCGTGACTTCCCGGTGGAGCAGTTCTACCGCGACAACAGGCTCAACATGATTCATGAGGGGACCCACGGAGTTCAGGCTCTGGACTTACTCGGCCGCAAGATCCTCCGTGGAGGCAGCGGGTTGAGGCTCCTGACCGCGCGCGTTCGTCGAATGATCGTCACCGCCACCCTCCTGGGCGGTGACGCGGCTCGTCATGCAGAGCAACTCGATGAGCAATGGCGCTCGTTGGAGCGGGTCATCGCGGTGAAAGCCGACGAGGACGTCGCCCCTCTCCTCTCGAACGCATCCGCTGGCCTGGAAGCGATCGGGCATCTCGTCGTTGCCTGGCTCTGGCTCGAGCAGGAGGCCGTGGCGCAGCACAAGTCCGGAGACTTCTACGACGGAAAGCGCGCGGCAGCCAGCTACTTCTTCGAGCACGAACTGCCGACCGTTCCGGCGCTGCTCGACATCCTGGGCCGGCGCGATCGGCTCACCCTCGATCTGGACCCCGCCGTGCTCTGAGCGCCACAGGGTGCCTGATCGCGGGCGGCGTCGCCATGCCGCGAGATGTCGGTGGGACGTAGCTGATCGCGGATGAGGTCCTTGAAATCCCACACCGTATTGGACACTTTGCCGGTGCCGTTTGCCACATGTGTCACGACGGTCATGGCTTCTGCTGCTCGCGACACGGCTGTGAATACGAACACTCCGATCGAGGCCAGCACACCGCCAGGCCCCATTGCGGTGATGCGGATTGCTGCGATCAAGTCGGACGGTCGCAGGCACCCACCGACTTCGAGCGGTGCCCGCAGGGGAACATCCTGCGCATCTCCGTCATCGGGGGCAGGCTGATGTCATCCAGCGTGCATGGTGAATGTGCACCAACCTCTCAGGAGCAGACAATGAGTACGACACCTTCGGTCATCGTTTTTGATGTCAACGAGACCCTCTCCGATATGTCGTCGATGGGCAGCCGCTTCGTTGACGTCGGCGCCCCCGACTACCTGGCCCGCGTCTGGTTCGCTGCCCTTTTGCGGGATGGGTTCGCTCTCGCGGCTGCGGGTGGCAGCGCAAAATTTTCGGTGATCGGCGCCGAAATCCTGCGCGGGCTCTTTCGCGGCCTCGCGCTGAACCGCCCTCTCGATCCTGCCGTGCGACATGTCATGGACGGCCTCGGTGAGTTGGCCCTGCATCCCGACGTCGCGGACGGAGTCCGAGCGCTGAAGGAGAATGGCCTTCGCCTGGTGACGCTGTCGAACGGGTCAACCGTTCTCGCTGATGCAATGCTGCGGGCGGCAGCCATCCGCAGTGATTTCGAGGCCCTGCTGAGCGTTGAGGATGCTTCTGCGTGGAAGCCGGTCCGTGCCGCCTATCAGTACGCCGCGAGTGCCTGCGGCGTCCAGCCCGCAGAGATGCTCCTGGTTGCGGTGCATCCATGGGACATCCACGGGGCGGCTCAGGCGGGTCTGCGCACAGCATGGCTGAGCCGAGACGATGCGGCCTACCCGGACTACTTCGCCCCGCCGGACTACACCGTTGCCGTTCTGAGCGAGTTGGCCCGCCGACTGCGCCCCTAGCTCACCCGCTCAGATGCTGCGGTGATCGCGAACCGCAAGTTCGAGAGCCTCGAGGCCGGGGGCGAGGGACGCATCTACCGCCAGCGGGTTCGTGATGTTGAGCTGCTGCATCGCACGGCGGCTCGTCGGGGCGGTGTTGATTTCGTGCTCGCCTGCTCCAAGCGCGGCGATCAAGTCGGTGATGACCTCGTCGAGCGGACGACGCTCCCAACCGAGTTCGGCGCCGGCACTCTGCGAGGTCATCATCGCCGTGTCGGTCGCGCCCGGGTACACGGTGGCAACGTGCACACCGCTTCCGATCAGTTCGCGGCGAAGTGATTCGCCAAAATGTGCGATTCCCGATTTGGTGGCCGCATAGATCGAGTAGAACGGCATCCCGACCAGCGCGATTCCGCTGGCGATGTTCAGGAGGATGCTGTCGCGTTCCGTTCCTGCGCGCCGAAGCGCGGGCAACACCGCCTTGGTCAGAAGGATCGGGGCGGTGAGATTCAGGTCGATCATCGAGTGCACATCCGCGTCGCTGGTGAGTTCGAGCCTGCCGGCGCGCACATTCCCGGCATTGTTGACGAGGAGATCGACGACGTCCCACGACGCGACGGCGTCCGCAATTCGCCCGACGGCGCCGGGCTGGGTCAGGTCTTCGACCAGAACGACGGCAGTTCCGCCCTCGGAGGCCACCAGCCGTGCCGTTTCGGAGAGCGTGGCCCCCTGTCGGCCAACCAGCAAGAGCTGACCGCCGCGACGACCGAACTCGAGCGCGAGCGCGCGACCAATTCCTTGACCTGCCCCGGTGATGATTCCGCGGCGATTAGTGAGGTCCAGGTTGCCAAGTTCCATGAGCATGCTTCTTTCTGTTGATACCGACCGGCTGACAGCGGCGGAAGATCCGGCCCGCGCCAGGCGTACACCTGCGGTAACCGGGCGCCGCCCCGGATTACTCCCGTTGCCCCGTGGGGAGGAGCTGGCAGGCTGACAGTGCCCGTCCCCGAAGGAGTGCCCTCGGAGGTTGCGGCGATGGTGCCTGGGGTCTGGGCCATAGCCTGGCTGCTACTGCATGGGGCCGCCCGCGTCCGTGGCGTTGACACGATCGTTGTTCCTAGCGCGTCGGGTGCCGTCGGTACGGCCCTCGCCGCTCTCGCCGAATCAATCTCTGACGTCACCCTTATTGGTGTTGTCGGATCCGCGAGTCGCCTGGAAGAGGCGAGGCGTGCCGGCTATCCGCAGACGTTTGTGCGCGACGATCATCTCGTCGACAAGGTCCTCGTTCGGCTCGATACCGACGGGCAGGCTGTACACCGCCTATGCCTTGGTGACGAGGGGCGCAGGTCGCTGGGGGTCTGGGTCAGGACCGCGAATGCGATGATCCGCTCCATGACGCCGGCACGATCGTCCAGATGACCTCGGCCGGGTCGTCCGATCGGTTGACCCAGGTGTGCGGTTCCCGGCCTGGCATGGTCATCGAGTCTCCCGTTTTCAAGTGGATCTCGCGGTTCGGGAAGCGCATGGTTATTGCCCCATTGAGCACATGAACGACTTCAAGATCGCAGCTAATCGTGTAGTAGTCGTCGCCGCCGTTCGAGTGTGCTTCAAGTTGCGATCGGATGACCTGAACTCGCGACTCGCTTCGGGGAGTCAGCATTCGCTCCACGACGCCTGTGCCGCCGAAGTTGATGTACGGTGCGGTCGCCAGTTCGATCACCTCGTGCTGCGGCGGCTCGAATAACGCGCCGACGGGAAGCGACAAAACCTGGCAGAGGATGACCAGCGTTGCGACACTGGGCGAGGTCTCGTCGCGCTCAAGCCGTGAAATGAAGCCTTTGGTCAGGCCGGTGGCGTCGGCGATGTTGCTGATGGTGAGGCCCTGCGCCATCCGGGTCTCGCGAAGGCGAGGGCCGATCCGGGTCGGCAGCGACGATGGAGATGGCGGGACTGGACGCATTCTTGCCACCTCTCGCACTATTCCGGGGCGATAGTCCGATCTCAGTGTAATGACGCCCTGACCGCTCGAGACGCTGCGCGCGAGTCTTGACACCACGCTCACTCGCGAGCAGACTTGAGCGACCGAAGTTGTCTGCAAGGCATCAGAAGTTGTCTGCCGGTGATTTAGTGCACGGTTCGAGGGAGTACGCGATGTCAAATGCCCCCGTCGGGCCACCCGACGCAAGCCTCAATCCCAGATATGCGGGCATCGCAACCTTCGC
>JAYWDH010000188.1:0-3901 GCA_043779945.1 Microbacteriaceae bacterium | reverse complement strand
CCGCAAGAAGCACGAGCGCGCTCGACGCCAGAGTGATCTGCAGGCCGACTGTGCGCGAGGCGTGGCGGAGGGCCGCGGCATCCGGATCGGCCACGGTGCCTTGTGACGCAATGACTCCCGGCTCGTGGTCGGGGCGGGGGCTCATAGCGCTCCCAGTCTGTATCCGTGCCCCCGCACCGTGGTGATGATGTCTACGTCGGTCTTGCGGCGGACATAATGCACGTAGGTGTCAACCGTCCCAGGCTGGTCGCCAGAGTCGAAGACCTCGCCGAGGATCTGCTCGCGGGTGAATGTGCGCGAAGGGTTGACCGCGAGCAGGCGCAGCAGCTCGTTCTCACGCACGGTCAAGATCGCGCGCCCTTCGTACGGCGAGTAGATTGCGCGGCTTTCGGGGTAGAACTCCCAGGAGCCGATTCGCACGTAGGGCCCCTCGCCCGAGTAGACCCGGCGGATCGCGCGCAGGCGGGCGAACAGCTCGTCAAACTCGAACGGCTTCACGAGATAGTCGTTGGCGCCGGCATCCAGTCCGCGCACCGTGTCGTGGATGGTGCCAAGAGCCGTCAGCACGAGCATCGGCGTGGCGATCCCGCGCGTGCGTAGCGCCTCGATGATGCTGAGACCGTCAGCGCCAGGGAGTCGACGGTCGACGACCATCACGTCGAATGTTCCGTGGACGGCGGTCTCGAAGCCGCCGGTTCCGGTGTTCTCGAGGGTAACCGCGTACACCTCCTCGAGCACATCGCGCATGACGGGGCCGAGCTTCGGGTCATCCTCGATGAGCAGCAGCCGCGGTCGGATTTCGTCCATGTCGGAACCTCCCTGGTCGACGCGGAAGCTGTCCCCACTCTGGGTCGAGTCAGCTTTGAATCTTCTAAGAATGTAGGCTGCGCGCCCGATTCACCACTGTTTGGCGCCCGGTCCGCGACTGCACCATCGCCACGCCGATCGCCAGGAGCCCTACTCCGCCCGCGGTGATCGCGGCGTAGCCGAGGTCCAGTCCACCGCGCGCAGGAGGCAGGGCGAGCCAGTCGGCCACCGAGGCTCCGAGCGGCCGGGTTAGCACGTATGCCCACCAGAACGCGACAGTGGCGGGCAGCCCGACGCGGAACAGAACCACCGGCAAGGCGATCAATCCGGCGAACAGGAACGCCGAACCGAGGTAGCCGAGCCCGAGCGTTGTGGCGGTCATGTCGCCGAAAGCGGTTCCAAGCGCGAACGTCGAGATGACGGTCGCCCAGTAGAAGAACTCGCGCCGCCGGGTGTCGACGGAGTGCACGGAGAGGGTGCCCTCGGTCCGGCGCCAGGCCGCGAAAACCGCGGCGAGCACGACCGCGAACAGCACGGTCGAGATCGCGTAGGGGATGCCGACCACGAGGTGCGTCACATCCGCGATCATCGTGCCGAACACGGCGACCGCAAGCACGAACGACCAGTAGCGCCAGGGCATGTAGCGACGCGCGGTGAGCTGCACGACGGCGACCCCCGCGAAGCCGACTGCCGCGATCAAGACGACGGGCACCGGATCGAAGGTCTTCACCAGGAAGTCGGATGCCACCTCGCCGACCCCGGTCGTGAGCAGCTTGAGCGTCCAGAACATCGCGGTCGGGTCGGGAACGCGCTGCGGGCGAGTGTCGGACATCGGGCCAGCCTCACCAGACCCGCCCCAGAAAGCTCTGAGATTCACCGCTCCGAAGAGGGTGCGGATTTCCCTAACGAGCCATCGGTCTTGAGAGGCTGCGCGGCCCGTTCGCCTTGCCCGTGCCCGCCTCGTCCGCTCGACGCGCGGACAGATCGATGCTCAGGCGATCGCGAAACCGCCCGCACGCAGCGGACGGCGTTCCAGGATCCGCGAGCGGCGGTCTGCCGCTACCGCGACCGGGTGGCGGTCGTCACGCAGCGTGGCTGGGTCGGCGTGCACGTGGTGCGCGCCGCCGAGACACACGTAGACGTAAGCCGAGTCCGGGGTCCGCCGAGCGTTGAACCGGTACACGACGCCGGAGCCACAGCGCTCGCAGGTTTCCATGAAGGAGACGGTAGATCGTGTACGGCTAATAACGGAAGAGCTGGCAGCGACAATTAATACCGTGTCCGGCATTCTCACAGTTTGTGGGTCGCTTTTGTCCCGCGTCCGGGGGCGGACCGAAGCTCATCCGGCTCTTTGGCGACCGTCGCGCTAGGCGACTTCGAGTTGCTGTGTATCCCACCAGCCGAGGGCGCGAATGCCGAAGAAGGAGAGCCACGGCGAGCTCTCGCCGGTCTCGACGTCGACCTCGAACCACGCGGCGCCCGGGTGGCAGGCCTCCTGCAGCCAGGTGCCATCGTTGCGGCGCGCCGCGCGGATTGCGCTGACTGCCTCGGCCAGCCGCGGGTCTGCCGCGGTACCGTCATGCAGCGCCGCCGCCCGGAAGTAGTCGACCGCCTTCAACACGCTGAACCGCCAGCGGAACGGATACGTGAACTGTGTGACCCAGTCGCCCAGCACTTCGCCTGTCGACTTCGAGCGCATCAGGTGACGCTCAAGCAGGTAGTCCTCAGCGCCGTGGCGGGCTGTGCGCATCTCCTCGACCCGTGGACCGGCGCCGCCGGTCGAGATCTCGTATGACAGCATGCCCTTCAGCGCGTTCAGCGTCGAGTCGAACGACGAGCGCGTCGAACCTTCCACCCACTCGCAGTTCCAGCCCCCGTCCGCCATCCGATGGTGCAGGAACCACGTCATCAGGCCCGACACGTCAGCGCCGAGCCACGCGCCGTTCGCCAACGTAAAGCCATTGATGCAGGCGTCTACCTCGCCATCCCAGTACGGCAGGTCGTTGTAGTCCCAGCGGCTATTCTCGGCGAGCTTCTCAACAGTGCCGGTGAGAGCCGCGGCGTCCAGACCCCACTCGCGCAGAGCGTTCAGAGACCAGGTGGTCGCGGTCCACGGTTGGCCGAGGCCGCGCTCCTCATCGGAGAGGTTGAAGAAACCCGCCGGAAAGTAAGAACCGCCCGCCCACTGGCCGTCGGCATCTTGGTGGTCGAGCAGCCGCCTGCCGAAGCCTTCAGTGGCAACCCGGGCCCGCGTCGCCTGCCAGACCTCAGGCGGTGCCGCGGCGAGGTCGCGTTCGACCTGCCAGCGCAGGGCGGGGTCGGTATTCAGCAACCAGTTGAGAAGGGCGGAGTCGACGCTCATGGCTGGCAGCCTAGCCGTCGGGCGCGACCGTCTCGAAGGCGCGACCGTCAGCCTGCGCGGGTTGCTCCGCGGACGGCGGCCACGATCCGGGCGCGGGCTGCCCCGCCCACCCGCGTCGGCAGCAGCGGGTAGACGTGCAACTGGCCGTGACCTTCGTTGAACTCGAGAGTCACGCGGGCGGCGGCGGCCCGGTCGCGCAGGAGCTCAGCATCCGGATTCAGGATGTCGCGGGTCCCGGTGAATACAGTCATCGGTCCCAGCCCGGCGAACTCGCCGAACAGCGGGCTCACGATCGGATCTCTCAGCTCGAGGTCCCCGCGCCAGCGCCCGGCGAAGATCCGGCCGCCGGGGACGCCGAGCCATGGATCGCTCGGCTGCACCCCGGGAATGCGAGGGTTGTCGAAGGTCAGATCGAGCGCGGGCGAGATCAGAACTGTTTGCGACAGGGTGACGCCGAACGTGTCGCGCAGCACCAGCGCCGCCGAGAGGGCGATTTGCCCGCCCGCTGAATCGCCGGCGAGAACCGTTTCGCCTAGTTCGTCGCGATTCTCGAGCACGAGCCGAGCCACGGTGCTGACGACCTCGGCTGCCGAGCCGAACGGGATGAGCGGGTAGATCGGCAGATCGACGGTTGTGCCGCATTCCGCAGCGAGTTGTGCCGCAAGCTGCCAGTGCTGCGGCGCGACCTCGCTGATCCAGCCGCCCCCGTGCGCGTAGACGACGCTGCCGCTC
>JAYWDH010000187.1:0-3906 GCA_043779945.1 Microbacteriaceae bacterium | reverse complement strand
GGCTGCTCGCGGGGCGTCGGGCGCAACTACGGTCGCGGCAACCGCGTACTTGGCTGCGCTCGCCGGAGTCCGGGTCTTCGCGACGGGGGGCCTGGGGGGCGTGCATCGGGGTGCCTCGGAGACGTTCGATGAGTCCGCCGACCTGGGCACCCTGGCCGTTACGCCCATCACGGTCGTGAGTGCGGGCGTGAAGAGCGTGCTCGACATCGCCGCCACCCTCGAGCGTCTCGAGACCCTGAGCGTGCCGGTCGTCGGCTACGGCACGACGCAGTTCCCAGCCTTCTGGCTGCGAGAATCCGGCCACCAACTTGACTGGTCGGTGGACTCCGCCGACGAGGTCGCCCGCATCATGGCCTCCCGCGACGACCTTGGATTGCGCGAGGGCCTCATCGTGGCTAACCCGATCCCGCTCGAACAGCAGTGGGATCCGGCCGAGCATAATCGCGTGCTGGCCACCGCTTTCGCCGCCGCCGAGGCGGCCGGCGTCCGCGGCAAGGCGGTCACGCCGTTCCTGCTCGGCTTCATTGTGGATGCCTCGGGCGGTCGCAGCCTCGAGGTCAATCTCGACCTTGCGCGCAACAACGTTCGCGTCGCGGCGGACATCGCGACCGCCTGGGCGGCGCTCAGGCCCTCCACGTGAGCACCCCACCGGCGGCTGCGCGCGTCGTCGTCTTCGGCGACATCGTCAACGATGTGGTCGTGGTGCCGCGGTCCGCGATCCGGCCGGACACCGACACCACCTCGACCATCCGCTCAACAGCCGGTGGGTCGGCTGCGAACACCGCCGCGTGGCTAGGTTCGCTCGGAACGCCGACCGACTTCTTCGGCTCAGTCGGCATCGCGGACGCCGACTGGCACGCTGAGCAGCTACGCAAGCAGAACGTCGTACCGCACCTTCGCATCGCGCCCGGGCTGGGGACAAGCACCGTCGTGATCATCGTCGATGGCGAGCACCGCACGATGCTCACCGAGCGCGGCGCGAACCGCGGCCTCGCGACGAAGGACCTGACCGACGAAGTGCTTGGGCAGGCGGACGTGCTACATCTCACCGGCTACTCGATGCTCGACGGCCCACGAGCGGCCGGCATGCGTGACTTGATTGACCGCGCCCACGAGGCCGGCGTACTCGTCTCGCTCAACCCGGGCTCGGCCGGCTTCATTGCCGACTTCGGCCCCGCCGAGTTTCGGGCCGGGATGGTGGGCGTCGATATCCTGTTTGCGAACCTAGAGGAGGCGAAGCTGCTCTGCGACGAGAAGGCTCCGGAGCGTCTCGCCCAGGCGCTCTCGGACCGCTACGGACTCGCTGTGATCACCCAGGGCGCCGACAGCGTTTTCGTGGCCGAGCGCGGCGGGGAGTCGTTCAGCGTGCCGGTACCCGCGGTCCGGCTGGTGGATCCGACGGGGGCCGGTGACGCGATGTCGGCCGGATTCCTGAACTCCTGGCTCGTGGATCGCGAGCTTCTGAGGGCGACGCAGGCCGGCATCCTGGTGGCGGCGCGCGCCGTAATGCTCATGGGCGGACGCCCCGCTATCTAGCTACCGCGTGCCTTTTGCGGCCTTCAGCTGCTCGAACGCCGCCAGCGCATCCCGCCGAGACTCAGCGAGGTCGACGATCGGCTCGGGGTACTCCAGGCTGAGCCGCTCGGGTACCCAGCGGTCCAGGTAGTTACCTGTCGGATCGAACTTCGCGGCCTGCAGGAGCGGATTGAAGATTCGAAAGTATGGTGCGGCATCCGCCCCGCTACCCGCGACCCACTGCCAGTTAGCTGGATTGCTCGCCTCGTCGGCGTCGACCAGGGTGTCCCAGAACCACCGCTCGCCAACCCGCCAATCAATGAGCAGGTTCTTGATCAGGAAGCTGGCGGTGATCATCCGGACCCGGTTGTGCATGACGCCGGTCGTCCACAACTCGCGCATGCCGGCATCCACCAGTGGGATGCCGGTGCGACCGTGCTGCCAGGCCGCGAGGCTGTCGGGGCGCGGGTGCTCCCACGGGAACGCGTCGAACTCGGGACGGAAGTTCTTGGTCGCGAGGTCGGGAAAGTGGAACAGGATGTTCCAGTTGAACTCGCGCCAGCCGACCTCGCTGAGGAACTTGGGGGCGTTGCGCCGCGCAGCTGGTTCCAGCTCGCCCTGCAACCGATGCCAGATCTGCACCGGACTGATCTCGCCGAACCGCAGGTGCGGGCTGAGCCGGGAGGTCGCGTCGACGCCGGGCTCATCGCGGCGGTGATAGTCGGCGAGCTGGTGCGTCGCGAAATCCTCGAGCCGGCGATGCCCGGATGCCTCTCCCGGCACCCAGGCGGCGCGCAGCCCCCCGGCCCAGTCAGCTCGGGTCGGCAGCAGCTGCCAGTCGTCGAGTTCGTCGCCGGTGGGGGCTGCGGGGCCGGTGAGCCCGTGCAGCTGACGGGGGGCATCGAGCTCGTCGCGGATTGGCTGGGCCTGCGCCGCCCGCCAGAACGGAGTGAAGACACGGTACGGGTTGCCTTCACCGGTCGTGACCTTCCACGGCTCGACGAGCAGGTTCGCAGCGAAGCTCTCGACGGTGGTGCCCGTGCCCGTGCCTGCGACGCCGCTCTCGCGCAGCGTGGACTTGAGCCGCGCGTCTCCCTCCCGGCTCGCGCCGTAGCGCCGGTTCCAGAACACGGCGTCGGCGTCGGTCTCGCGCACCAGGCGCGGCACTTCGGTTTCAGCGGCACCCCGGCGCAGTAGCAGCCGGGCACCCAGACTCTCCAGCTCGGCGCCGAGCGCGGTCAGGCTGTGGTGCAGCCACCAGCGCGATGCCGCGCCGAGCGGTCGGATACCGGGGCTCATCTCGTCAAGCAAGTAGAGCACCACGAGTGGGCCGCCCCGTTCGACGGCCGCGTGCAGGGCAGGATTGTCCGCGACGCGCAGATCATCGCGCAGCCAGACGATGCTCGTCATTGCGGCGAAGACGGCGGGGCGCCCGCCCGGAGTTTGTCGGCGAGCCCGGTCAGCGCGACGAGTTCCTCGGCCGAGAGCGTCCCCATCTTCTGGGCAATCGAGCGGCTGTGCCGTGCTCCGACGCGCCGAAACTCGGCCAGCCCCGCATCGGTGAGGGCCACGACGGTGCCGCGGGCGTCATCCGGGTCACCGCTCTTCGTGACAAGCCCGCGGGTGACCAAGCGGTTGAGCAGCCGACTCACGCTGGGTTGCGTGAGAAGAAGGTGACGGTTGAGATCCCGGATGCGCAGCGCATGCCCGGTCTGGCGCGAGAGGTTGAACAGCACGTCGTAGTCGGTGATTGACGTGCCACCGTCAGGGAACTCGGTGCGCAACTGCCGGAGCACAGCCACCTGGGCACGGTACAACGCCTCCCAGGCGTCGACAGCTGCGGAATGATCGCTCACCGCTCCACTCTAGATCGGGTGAGAGGCGGGTCGAACGAGTGAGAGAACCTTGCCACTAACGAGGATTGAGGGCCGGCCGCAGAGGCACGCGGCCGACCCTCTCCCTTGCACCAAGAGTGTCCTGCAATCACATTCCGCGCTTCGTTGCCACAGCAAACAACTAACGCACTTGAAATATATAACGGTGGGGTAACGGTGTCTAGTTACCAGAACGTTATTTTTCTGGGAGTTGTCCGAAGGGGGCTGAAGAGGCCGCGCTCGAGGGTATTTCCTGCCGCTAGAAGAGATCGGGCGAGGGCGTCGACGCCCAACGGATTGCGACATCCGCGTGACGGTCAAAGCGGTAGCCCGCGCCGCGGACGGTGCGCACGATGTCCTCGTAGGCCCCGAGCTTGGAGCGCAGGCGCCGCACGTGCACGTCGATGGTGCGTTCGTTCGGGACGTCGTCCTCGTCGCCGTCGGCCCACAGGGTCGCGATGATCTCGGTGCGGTCGATCGTGCGGCCCTCGCGGAGGACCAGAAACTGCAGCAGCTC
>JAYWDH010000186.1:0-3911 GCA_043779945.1 Microbacteriaceae bacterium | reverse complement strand
TCGGCGATCTCGAAATTCCTGACTCCGAGTACGTACTGACTCTCGACGCGGATTCGCTGCTGCTACGCGATTACTGCCAAAGGCTTGTGCACCTCATGGAGCAGCCGGAGAACGCTCGTATCGCCGTTGCGCAGACGCCGTACTCCTCATTTCGGGGAGCCAGCACTCGCATCGAGCGACTCGCGGGGGCGACCACCGACATCCAACACATACTCCACCAAGGGATGACCCGCTATGACGCGACATTCTGGGTGGGCGCGAACGCCGTCATTCGCAAGGTGGCGCTCGACGACATCGTCGAGGTCGAGCAGGCCGGCGGGTTCGAAGTGCGTCGCTATGTGCAAGACCGCACGGTCATCGAGGACACCGAGTCGAGTATCGACCTCGGCACGCACGGCTGGAAGCTTTACAACTACCCAGAGCGACTCAGCTACAGCGCGACCCCGCCCGACTTCGGGTCGCTGATCGTGCAGCGCCGTCGCTGGGCCAACGGTGGTCTGCTCATCCTGCCCAAACTGGCGCGCCAGGTGGCCGACCGGCGTCGCGCTGGCCAACGGGTATCGTTTCCCGAGCTCGCTCTCCGCGTGAACTACATGGCGTCGATCGCCTGGGCGAGCTTCGGGTTGGTCTTCCTGCTGGCTTTCCCTTACGACTCGCGACTGCTCAGTCCGTTCGTGCTGCTGGCTGCTCTGCCCTACTTCATCTCGATGGCCAGCGATCTGAAGTCCATGCGCTACCGGTATTCTGACGTGTTCCGGATCTACGGCTTCAACCTGATCCTGTTGCCGGTGCAGTTGGCGGGTGTGCTCAAGTCGATTCAGCAGTCGATCACAGGTAAGAAGATTCCGTTCGCCCGAACACCGAAGGTCAAGAATCGCACCGCTGCACCGATCTTGTTCGTGGTGGTCCCGTATGTCATCGTCGCCTTCTCGTTGTTCACGCTCTGGAGGGACGTCAATGAGCACAACTGGGGCAACGCGGCGTTCGCCGGGTTCAACGCGATCCTGGCCAGCTGGGCGATCGTGTCGTACATCGGCATCGGAACTTCGATCGTTGACGTCTGGCTCGGGGCCACGAGCTGGCTATTCGTCGAACGTCGGGGTCAGGCTGCTGCGGACGCCGGGACGCAGCGTGGCCCGGACTGGCGTGCCGCGCTCTACAACGGTGCGCCGTCGACGACGGCGGATGTCGGAATCCGCTCGGTGGATCGCGATGTCGACGCCGTGCAACCGAGCGTCGCCGCGTGAGCGCCACATCCAGAAGCGGCCGTCGCCTCTCCATCCCTCGCCTGCTTGTCGCGGTCGCCATCACCCTCGGGCTGGTCGGGGCAAGCCTCTTCGCGGTGCGCTGGATGCAGGCGTCCGCCGAGGAGACCGCCGCACCGTGGTTCGCCGGCTACACCGATGTCACCTCCACGCCGACCTTCGCCTTTGAGCAACCCGCCTCGACCGCGGCTAAGAACGTCGTACTGTCGTTCATCGTGGCAGATCCCGCCTCAGGGTGCACACCGAGCTGGGGTGGTGCCTACTCGATGAATGAGGCCTCGCATTCGCTGGACGTCGACCGTCGGGTCGCCCGACTTCAGCAGCAGGGTGGCGAGATTGCGATCTCGTTCGGCGGCTTGTTGAACGACGAACTCGCGACCACGTGTACCAACGTCAACCAATTGGCCGCCGCGTACACCTCGGTGATCACGCGCTACGACGTGTCGACCATCGATCTCGACATCGAAGGCAAGAATTTGGCAGATTCCGCCGCCGCGGAACGTCGTGCGAGTGCGCTCACTTTGGTCCAGAAGCAGCAAGCGGCGGCCGGGCACCCGATCGCGATCTGGCTGACGCTGCCCGTCGCTCCTACGGGTCTGGATACCAGCGGTCAGGTCGTGGTTCGCACCACGCTGGCCGCGCAGGTCGACATTGCTGGCGTGAACGCGATGACCATGGACTACGGCTCGAGCCTGCCAGCAGGCACGAGCATGGTCCAGGCGTCCGAGTCGGCTCTGACTGCGCTCCATCGCCAACTCGACGCGCTCTATCGCGAGCGCAAGATGACGCTGAGTGACAAGACCCTCTGGGGCAAGATCGGCGTGACGCCGATGATCGGTCAGAACGACACCAGGGGCGAGATCTTCTCGTTGGATGCGGCGACCCAGTTGAACGCATTCGTGGTGCAGAACGCCGTCGGACGTGTCTCGATGTGGTCGCTGAATCGCGATATCCGCTGCGGCTCCAACTACGTCAACCTGGCTGTCGTGTCAGACTCCTGCAGCGGGGTCGCTCAGAGCAAGGGCAAGTTTGCCGAACTGTTGGGTGCCAAGCTGACCGGCAAGCCACATTTCTCCGCGGGAACGACGACCGCCACCGATGCTGTTGATCCAGCGTCGCTCACCGACGACCCGGCCACGAGTCCGTACCAGATCTGGTCCGACAGCTCGGCCTACCTCCAGGGCACCAAAGTCGTCTGGCATCACAACGTCTACCAAGCCAAGTGGTGGACGCGCGCGGACACTCCGGACAATCCGGTGCTGAACGCCTGGCAGACGCCTTGGCTACTCGTCGGTCCAGTACTCGCGGGCGAGACCCCGATCCCGGTACCGACGCTGCCGGCCGGAACATATCCGAACTGGACGGGAACCGAGGCCTTCCAGAAGGGCGCTCGCGTGCTCTTCGACGGCGTGCCGTACGAGGCCAAGTGGTGGACTCAGGGCGACAGCCCCGAGTCGGCCAGTTCGAACCCAGACGGCTCGCCCTGGGTGCCCCTGACGCTCGCGCAGATTCGGCAGGTGACGGGCGGTTAGCCTCCGGGGCCGGCTCGGTCCGGCCTACCGAGAGGTTGGGATCGGCTCTCGACGGCGGAGAAGCCGGTGTCACCGAGCACGGTTTGTGAAACAGGCCGCGCCATCCGACCATGCGGTCACTCGACCATGCGGTCACCCGGCTATGCGGCCATCCGGCCGAGATCGCTGGGTGCGGTGCGTGGCGGCTCGGTTATCGTCAGTTCAGGATGTTGACCGCGCGGGCGATCACCAGCGCGAGCAGAGCGAATCCGGTAACGGACTGCACCGCCATGAGCGCTTTCGCCCTGATCGTCAACGGCATGACATCAGTCGGGCTGAACGCCATCATGTTGGTCAGCGCGAAGTAGAGATAGTCCAGGAACGAAGAGCGCCACGGGGTCGGCTTGCCCGTATCCTCCTGCGGGAATCGGAAGTCTCGCGCCTCTGGGTCGTGGGGGAGGCGCCGGGCGATCGGCCCGCGGCCGTCGAGCTCCCAATACACAACGCCGAAGGCGATGATGTCGGTTCCCCAGACCTGTGCGGCGTTCAGGAGCACAGCGGGCCCGTGGGCTTTGCCGTTCAGGAGGGTGACCAAAATGCCGACCACTTCCACCTGATTGAAGAGCACCAAAATGGCTCCGAGTGTGAGCGACAACCAGCGAGACCAGGCTGTTTGCCGGGTGAAGTGGCGCGGGTTGAGCGCGATGAGCGGGATGGCGAGCAGGGTCGCAACCACTGGCAAGATGAACCGAGGGACGGGGATCGCACTGGCCGGGAGGAAGAGGTACAGCAGGACCGCCACCGCCACGGCAACAATTGCGGGCCCCCGGTGCTCTGGCTGGTCGGGGATCGCGGTGCCGCGTTTGTTTCCCCCGGTCGTTGCCATGCAGCGAGTGTATGGCGGATTCTCGATACGATCACTTTGCAGGCACGGGCTCTTAGCTCAGTTGGTTAGAGCGCCACGTTTACACCGTGGATGTCGGGGGTTCGAGTCCCTCAGGGCCCACCCTTGTGATGAGTCGGGACATCGTTGATGGATGGTTCGGGTCATCGTTGATATTCATGAAGAGCTCGGCCATCGGCCGGGCTCTTTGTTTTGGTCGCGCCAGTAGTTCTTGTCGGGGTCGATGTGGTG
>JAYWDH010000185.1:0-56644 GCA_043779945.1 Microbacteriaceae bacterium | reverse complement strand
TGGGCTACGTCGGGCACGACGAGATCCGACTGACGGACGTCGCGCGCTTTCACAACTCCCCCGTGCGCACCATCGACGGCTTGCACTGGAGCGTGCTCGAGCTGTACCGCGATGTGGTCGAGGGGCTCGCCGCCGCCGTGCGCCAGGAGCCCCAAGTGGCCAGCATCGGCATCGACTCCTGGGCGGTCGACTACGCGCTGATGCGTGACGGTCGGATGCTCGGCACCCCGTACGCCTACCGCGACGAGCGCACCATCCCCGCCGTCGACGCAGTCCACGCCAAGGTCTCACCCGAGCAGCTGTATGCCTGCAACGGGCTGCAGCACATGGCGTTCAATACAGTGTTCCAACTCGAGGCGGATCGCGCGGCCGGCACCCTGGACCTCGCCGACTCCTTCCTGCTGCTGCCCGATCTGCTCAGCTACTGGCTGACCGGGCGCAGCGTCGCCGAGCGCACCAATGCCTCCACTACCGGACTGCTCGGCGTCGAGACCCGCGACTGGGACTTCGCGCTAGCGGAACGCCTCGACATCCCCCGAGGAATCTTCCGCTCGCTCGTCGACGCCGGTACGGAACTCGGGGGGCTCGCCCCCTCCGCGCTGCGCGGTGTGGGCTCGACGCGCGCGGTGGTCACCACGGTCGGATCGCACGATACCGCGTCGGCGATCGTCGCGATCCCGGCGTCCACCCCCGACTTCGCCTACATCTCGAGCGGTACCTGGTCGCTCGTCGGCGTCGAGCTGGAGCGCCCAGTGCTCAGCGAGGCTAGCCGCGTCGCGCGCTTCACCAACGAGGGCGGCGTCGACGGCCGGGTGCGTTACCTGCACAACGTGATGGGTCTCTGGCTGCTCAGCGAGTGTGTGCGCGAGTGGGAGAAGAGCGGGGAAACCGTCTCGCTGCCCGAGTTGATTTCGCAGGCCACCGCCGTCACGACACCCGTCCCGGTGTTCGATGCCGATGATGAGACCTTCCTCGCGCCCGGCGATATGGAGTCGCGCATCGCGGCCTGGTTCACTTCGCGTGGTCGTATGGCTCCTACATCCAGGGCCGAGTTGGTCCGCACGATCATGCAGAGCCTGGCCGATGCATACGCCCACTCGATCGCGACCGCGCGGGCCCTGAGCGGCGCCGCGGTGTCGGTCGTGCACCTGGTCGGCGGCGGGAGCCAAAACGCCCTGCTCTGCCAGCTCACCGCGGACGCGACCGGCCTTCCGGTGCTCGCGGGCCCGGTCGAAGCGACCGCCATCGGTAACGTTCTAGTGCAGGCGCGAGCGCAAGGGTTCGTGAACGGCGACCTTGAGGCGCTTCGGGCCCTCGTGGTCCTTGCGTTCCCGGTAGTTCGCTACGAACCTCGCGCTGGCAGTACTCCGTCCGCCTAAAACACCGAGAAGCTGGAACCCATGAAGAACCTCGATATCCCCGCCTTCCCCTTCCCGCTCTCGAGCGTCGTGCTCGGGCTGATGCGCATTCAAGAGTTGGACGACGCACACGTGCAGTCGCTCGTCGGTGCGGCCATCGACAGCGGAATCAACGTCTTTGACCACGCCAACGTCTACGGCTCAAGCCGTCACGGCTGCGAGAACCGCTGGGGTGAAGCGATCACGCTGACGCCGAGCGAGCGGGATGCGATCGTCATCCAGAGCAAGGTCGGCATCCGCGAAGGCTTCTGGGACTTCTCACGTGAGCACATCCTCGAGGAGGTCGAGCTGTCGCTCGCCGCTCTCAGGACCGACCGGCTCGATGTGCTGCTGCTGCACCGTCCCGACACCCTGATGGAGCCGGACGAAATCGCCGCCGCGTTCGACGAGCTCGAGAAGGCCGGCAAGGTGCGCCACTTCGGTGTCTCGAATCAGACACCCGGGCAGGTCGAGTTGCTGCGTGCCACCGTGACGCAGCCGCTGCTGTTCAACCAGGTGCAGCTGAGTGTCACCCACGCGCCGCTGATCGCCGCGGGCATCTCGGCCAACATGCAGGGGCTCGACCAGTCGATCGATCGCGACAACGGAATCCTGGACTACGCCCGCCTGCACGGTATGACATTGCAGGCCTGGTCGCCGTTCCAGAAAGGATTCTTCGATGGCACCTTCCTGGACGACCCGGAGTACCCCGAGCTCAACGCAGTGCTGCGCGCCTTAGCCGACAAGTACGGCGTGACCCCGACCGGCATCGCCGTCACGTGGATCACACGGCATCCCGCCAAAATGCAGGTCGTGCTCGGAACCACCAAGCCCGAACGCGTGCGTGACTCCGCTGCGGGGGCAGGCATCCCGCTGACGCGCGAGGAGTGGTACTCGCTGTTCACGGCCGCCGGATACGCGCTGCCGTAGACCTGGATCAGCCGCGCGGTGCCGCGGTCGACTGCCGGAGCACGAGCTGCGGGCTCGGCTCGTTGATGACGGTGTGGGTGACGTCGCTCGCTCCGTCTGCCACTCGAGTCACCGCTGTGGCGCCGAGCGCGCCGAGCGGCATGCGCACGCCGCTGGCCCGTCGCACTCCCGGTCAGTCCGCCGACGAATCCGAGGTTCACCGTCCGTCAGATATCGCCGTTGATTCGCCGGTGGTCGTAGACCACATACGATCGCCGGGGCTTGCCGGCTAGATCCTGCGGCGTATACTTGTAAGACACTTTGGCTGGATGAGGATCGGTGTGACGACGCAGCTCTGGACGAGGTCGCTCCCCGAGGCGGTCTATGAAGCCCTCCGTGGGCGGATCCTCAGTGCGCAGATTGAACCGGGGACTCTAGTCACCGAGACGGCGATTGCGCTCGAGTACGGGGTCGCGCGTCCGACCGCGAAGGCCGCACTCGAGCGCCTCGTGAGCGAGGGGCTGCTTTTGCGCCGCGCGCATCACGCGGCGCGTGTTCCCGAGTTGGGTCGCGAGGACATCATCGACCTCTTCGCCAACCGAGCGACCGTCGAGGTCGCCGCGATCGCCGCGTTAGTGCAGCAGGGCACCATCCCAGCTGGCGCCCTGGCGGCACATCGCGAGCTGCTCAAGCGCGCCCGCTCCGATGCCTCCTTCGCCCAGGAGGACATCGCCTTTCATCGCGAACTCGTGGCTGGCCAGCCCAGTCCGCGACTCGCGCGGATGCATGCCCTTCTCATGGGTGAGATCGAGCTGTGCATCGGGCAGGTGCAGGCCCACCACCTGCTGACGGCACGCGGAGTGGCGAGCCAGCACCAGGGGATCCTTGACGCGGTCACCGCCGGAGACGCCGCCGCCGCCGAACGACTCACCCGCGAGCACATCGCGGGGACCCGCGAGCGTCTACTCGCTCATTTCGATTCCAGCCACGATTAACAGCGACACCCACCGAAAGAGACCGACGAACATGGTGCAGCGTCAGATGCCGAACCCACGCGAACTGCTGGAGTTGATGCAGTTCAAGAAGCCGAACTTCAACGCGAAGGAGCGGAGGCTGCAGTCCGCTCTGACAATCGCCGATCTGCGGACCATCGCAAAGCGTCGAACCCCGAAGGCGGCGTTCGACTACACCGACGGCGCCGCCGAGCAGGAGATCTCGCTCGCCCGCGCCCGCCAGGCTTTCGAGGACATCGAGTTCAGCCCTTCGATCCTGCGCGGTATGGCCGACGTCGACACCTCGTCGACCGTCTTGGGCGGGCCGATGGCGTTGCCGTTCGCCATCGCGCCGACCGGCTTCACGCGTCTGATGCAGACCGAGGGCGAGACCGCCGGTGCCGGAGCCGCGGCCGCTGCGGGTATCCCGTTTACCCTTTCCACCCTCGGCACAACCTCCATCGAGGACGTCAAGCGGGCCAACCCGAACGGCCGCAACTGGTTCCAGCTCTACGTCATGCGTGATCGCGACATCTCCTACGAACTCACCCGGCGGGCCGCGGCAGCGGGCTTCGACACCCTTCACTTCACCGTCGATACGCCGGTGGCTGGCGCCAGACTGCGCGACAAGCGCAACGGCTTCTCGATCCCACCGCAGCTCACCCTGGGAACGATCGTCAACGCGATCCCGCGTCCATGGTGGTGGTTCGACTTCCTGACGACGCCGGGGCTGGAGTTCGCGTCGCTGTCGACGACCGGCGGCACCGTTGGTGAACTTCTCGACGCCGCGATGGACCCAACGATCTCCTTTGCCGACCTCGACATCATCCGAGGCATCTGGCCCGGCAAGATCGTGATCAAGGGCGTGCAGAACGTGCAGGATGCCGCCAAGCTCGCCTCCCTCGGCGTCGATGGGATCGTGCTCTCCAACCACGGCGGCCGGCAGCTCGACCGAGCGCCGATTCCGTTCCACCTGCTACCGGAGGTGGTCCGGGAGGTCGGTGGCGATCTCGAAATCGGCGTGGACACCGGCATCATGTCGGGCGCGGATATCGTGGCATCCATCGCGCTCGGCGCCGACTTCACGATGATCGGCAGGGCATACCTCTACGGACTCATGGCCGGCGGACGGGCCGGCGTCGACCGCACCATCGCGATCCTCCGGGACGAGATCGTGCGCACCATGAAGTTGCTCGGGGTCGCATCCCTCGACGAGCTCACTCCTGGCCACGTCACGCAGCTCGAGCGCCTCATCCCGCGTGCCAGGCGGGCAGCCGATGCGGCTCAGAAGCCGCGAGTCGCTGCGAAGCGTCCGGCGGCCAGTCCGGTGGGGAAGAGTTCCTAAAAACGTCTCGCGGCGGGGCTGTGGTGGTCCTCGCCGCGAGCACACCTTCGCTCGACGCTTGTAGCTAGAGCTAGAGCTAGAGCTGCGCCTCGGCAGCGAGCCAGGCGCCTGCGATCAGCGCGCTGCCGAGCGGTGTCGGGTGCACGCCGTCGGCGGCGATGGCCGCGGTGCCACCGTTCTGCGCGGCCGCCTCGCTGAGGATCGACTGCAACGGAACGAACGCCGCGCCATAGTCGGCGGCCAACTGCGCGACGATCGCTTGCTTGGCATCCAGGTCCTCGGCGCCCCAGCGCTTCTGCTCGCCCGTGACCGGCACGACGAAGGGCTCTATCAGGATGAGGCGAGGCGCGCACCGCTCCTGCGCCGCATCGAGCAGCGCTCGGTACGTCACCGCGAAGGACTCGGCGCTGGTCGGATCGCCGCTGTCGAAACGCCGCCAGGTGTCGTTGATCCCGACGTAGATCGAAAGCAAATCGGGCTCGTGCGCGAGAGCGTCCGGCTCCCAGCGGGCACGGAGGTCGACCGCACGATCGCCGCTGATCCCGGTGTTGATGATCGCGCGAGCGTCGCCACGCTCGGCGAGCTCCTTGCTGACCAGACGGACGTAGCCGTGACCGAGGTGACGGTCCGCATCCTCGCGCCGGCCCGCATCCGTGAGGCTGTCGCCGATGAAGACGATGGTGTTCGACATGCGTCCAGCCTAGGGACATCAAGCCACCAGAATGGGGTCATGACCGATCACATCATCGTGCTTCCCGGTGGTGGCTACGAGATGCACGCCCCCGACGAGGCGGCGCCCGTTGCCGAGTGGCTGCAGGGGCTCGGGATCGCGGCGAGCGTCTTCCGCTATCCGGTGCTGACGGCGCATCCCGGCCCGCTCAAGGCGATCCGGGCCGAGGTGGCCCGAGTGCGCGCCTCCGGTGCGAGGCGGATCGGGTTGCTCGGCTTCTCGGCTGGCGGGCACGCGGCCGGTCACGCCGCTCTGGCTCCGGATGCCGACCCCGAGGAACGGGTCGATATCGCGATCCTCTGCTATCCCGTCGTCTCGATGGAGCTGGAGACTCACGCGGGATCCCGCTTCAACCTGCTCGGCGCGGAGGCGAGCCACGAAGTGCGCGCGGCCACGTCGCTCGACCGGCTGGTCACGGCATCCGCCCCGCCCTTTTTCGTCTGGCACACCGCCGAGGACGAGCTCGTTCCGGTCGAACACAGCTACCTGCTCGGATCCGCTCTTGCGGCGGCAGGAATCCCGCATGCGCTGCACGTGTTCTCCCGAGGAGAGCACGGCCTGGCACTGGCCCTCGGGCACCGAGAAGCCGAACACTGGACAGCACTGTGCGCGGCCTGGCTGCGCGAGGAGGGATGGATCGCATGAGCGACATGAACGACTGGAACGACAAGATGATTGCGGAGTTCCGCGAGGGAAACGGCACCGCCGGGCGATTCGGACGCGGGCTCGTGCTGATGCACACCCGCGGCGCCAAGTCTGGCGAGGAGCGGTTGACCCCGGTCGCCGGATTCCGTAACGAGACCGGATGGTTGGTCATCGCCTCGGCGGCCGGGTCGCCGAAGAACCCCGCCTGGTACCACAACCTGGTCACGCACCCCGAGTTCGAGGTCGAGGCTGCGGCGGAAGGTGACGGCATCGAGACTGCAGAGGTCACTGCGGTCGAGATTGAGGATGACGCCGACTACGCAACCGCCTGGACGCACATCACGACCGCCTCGCCGGGCTTCCTCGAATACGAGAAGACCACCGAGGGTCGACGGATGCCGATCTTCAAGCTGCGCCGCCACTAGGCGATCGGGCCTAGGAGGCTTCCCGCTACGGTCGAGTGGATCGACTCGGTGTCGGAGGGGTGGTAGATCCCGGCGAGCACGTCGCGCTGCAGCCGGGCCAGCTCACCGCTCGCACGATATCCGCTCCCGCCCGCCGTGCGGAGCGCCTGATCGACAACGTAACGCGCGGCCTCGGTCGAACGGTGCTTCGCACCCGTCAGGTAGCGGAACCAGTTGCTGCCGTGATCGACGAGGGTATCGACGTCGGCGGCCAGCCCCTCGAGTTCGGGACGGAGCGCGTCGAGCGCGAGGGCGGCATCCGCGACCCGCCACCGGATGTCTGGATCTTGCGCATACGACGCCCCGGCGTTCTTGAGGCTGCTGCGCTTGTGCGCCGCTTCGACCGCCAACTCGAGAGCGCGGTCGGCGATGCCGGCGTAGACGGAGCCCATCAGCAGGAGAAAGTTGGCGAAGATCGCGAAGACGAAGGGGTCGGCGTTCGGCCCGACGGGGAGGAATCGCGCGACGTCGGCGTCGGCCACGACGGCGTGATTGAGCATCGTGGTGTTGCTCTGGGTAGCACGCATGCCGAGCGTGTCCCAGTCGCTGAGGATGCTGACACCTGCAATGGGGGTTACTGGCGTCTCGCGGCGGAGGAAACCGTGCACCAAGCGCTGGCCGTTCTCGGTGCCCTCGCCGGACGTCTGCTTACCGAAGATGCCGAGTCGGGTCCAGGCGGGCGAGAGCGAGGTAAACACCTTGGTTCCGGTGAAGGCAAAACCGCCGTCGACGCGTTCGACTTTTGTCAGCGAGTCCCAAAGCACGAGGTCATTGCCGCCCTCGCTGATGGCGAACGCGAACAGCTCACCCTGCGCGGCATCCTCGAGCACCCAGTCAAGCCGCGCGTCGCCGCGATCGTGGAGTACCCGCGCGACGCCCATCCAGATCAGGTGCATGTTGATTCCCAGTGCGGTGGCCGGGGCGTACGCCGCAAGCAACCGCTGGTCGCGTGTCGCCTCGAGCATGCTGCGCGGGGCGAGGTAGCCGGCGGCGCGCAGCTCGTCGAGGTCCTCGGTGAAGAAGGAGTTGTCGCGGTCGTAGCGGGCCGCGCGGGAGCGGATGCGGGCGAGTAGCTCGGGGGTCAGAACGGACACCACCTCAGGCTAGCCGCGCGGTTGCGGCGGCGCTGAGGAGCGGGCGCCGCCGCATCCTGTCCCCAGTGCCCTTCCGAACTGCCGGAGATCTTGCACCCAGAGCGACTGATGAGTGCACACCCAACACTGGGTCACAGCCCCCGATCGGCCATCTCGGCTGCCAGTTCCTCGGCGATCGCGCGCACCCCGAGCTCGACCTCGGCGAAGGAGGTGCTGAGCGGCGAGAGCCCGAGCCGGATTCCGGTTGGCCGCCGGAAGTCGGGGATCACACCGCGCTTCCAGAGACGCGGCATGAGCGCCTCGAAGGCCGGGTGGTCGAGGGTGATGTGGGATCCGCGGCGCGCGGGGTCCCGGGGCGTCGCGAGCACGGCATCCGGAAGCAGCTCGGCGGTGAGGGCGATCGCGAACTCCGTGAGGGCGATCGACTTGGCTCGGATACCCGACAGGCCGGCTTCGTCGATGAGCGCGAGCGTGTCCTGGAGGCCGACCATGCCGAGGAGAGGCGGCGTGCCGCTGAGGACCCGCCGCATCCCGGCGCCGGGCTGGTAACCCTGCGGCATCTCGAAGGGGCGGGCCGAGCCGAGCCAGCCGGCGATCGGCTGGCGGAAGGCTTCCAGGTGGGCCGCGTTCACGTAGGCGAAGGCGGGCGCTCCCGGGCCGCCGTTGAGGTACTTGTACGAACAGCCGACCGCGAAGTCGACGCCCAGCTCGTCGAGCTCGTGCTCGACCACGCCGACCGAGTGGCAGAGATCCCACAGGATGAGGGCACCGACGTCGTGCACGAGCTCGGTGATCGCGGGGAGTTCGGCCAGGAATCCGGAGCGGTAGGCGATCGCGCTGAGCACCACGATGGCGGTGCGCTCGCTCAGCACCTCGGCGAGGCGATCGGGCGTCACATCCCCTTCGTCGATCCAGCGCACGTTAAGCCCGCGTTCCGCCGCGATCGACTCGACGAGGTAGCGATCGGTCGGGAAGTCGTCGCGGTCGATGACGATCTCGTTGCGGCCAGGGCCATCCGTGACCTGCGCCAGCTCGATTGCGGCGCGGATCACCTTGTAGAGCAGCACGGTGGTCGAGTCGCCGATCACCGTCTGACCGGATGCCGCGCCCAACGCCACGCGCCCGAGCTCGTCGCCGATCCGCACCGGCAGCTCGAGCCAGCCCTCGTCCCAGCCGCGGATGAGCCGCTCACCCCACTGCTCTCGCATCACCGCGTTCACCCGATCGACGGATGCCGCGAGCGGTCTCCCGAGCGAGTTGCCATCCAGGTACGCGGCGACGCCTGGCGCGGGCAGAAACCGGTCGCGGTAACTCGCCAGCGGGTCGGCCGCGTCGAGTTCGGTCGCCGACAGGTTGCTCATGGGCCGAGCCTATGCGGCCTGAGCCGTGCGTCCGCTCGAGTACCGGGGGCCGCCTCGCTCGGATGGCCCCTGTCGAAGACGTCGGGATGCAGCGTCCAGCCGATCTCGGCACCCAGGTTTTCGACACTCGCCATGGTGAGGTAGACGTGACTGATGACGCGCCCGTCCGCGAGTTCGGTGGCCGTCACGTACTTCCGGACTGACTTGGCGACCTCCTCGCGGCTCTGAGAGGAGTGCACGTCATCGACATTCGCCGCCGTCATGAGGCGAAGCGTCAGCCGCTCGGTGTGAATCGCTTCGGTGAGGGAGTCCGGCAGGCGCCAGCGCGGGCGCCGAGTGTCGAGGGAGACTGCGCCGGTGAGATGCCCCTGCCTGGCACACTCCGGTTGTGTAGGACCGTCCTACACAACCGGAACGAAACGAACAGAACTATGCCGCTCGAACTACGCCGCCCCGAAATCGGCGAGCACGGCGGCAAGTTGCTCAACCGCCCAGTCGAGCTCCGACTCCTCCACCACGATGGGCGGAGCGAGGCGGATGGTCGAGCCATGCGTGTCCTTGGCGAGCACGCCGCGTGCGGTGAGCGCCTCGCAGACGGCCCGGCCACTCGCAAGCGCCGGGTCGATGTCGATGCCGGCCCAGAGTCCGACACCGCGGACCGAGACCACCCCGTGACCGATCAGCGCCTCCAGCGCCGCCAGCAGGTGCGCGCCCAACGATGCGGCGCGGCGCTGGTATTCGCCGGTCTCGAGCAGGCCAACGACAGCGAGCCCGACGGCCGCCGCCAGCGGGTTGCCGCCGAAGGTCGAGCCGTGCTGTCCCGCTTTCAGTACCCCGAGCACCGAGGCGTCGCCGACGACGGCGCTCACCGGCACGATGCCGCCGCCGAGGGCCTTGCCAAGCAGGTAGAGATCCGGGATGACGCCCGCGTTGTCGCACTGGAACGTCGCGCCGGTGCGCCCGAGGCCCGACTGGATCTCGTCCGCGATAAAGAGCACATTGCGCTCGCGCGTGAGCCGACGCACCTCCGGCAAGTACGACGCCGGCGGCACGATGATCCCCGCCTCGCCCTGGATCGGTTCGAGGAGCACCGCGACCACATCATCGTCCAGTGCCGCCTCGAGAGCGGCCGCGTCACCGTATGGCACGGAGACGAAGCCCGGCGTGTACGGACCGAAGTCGGCCCGAGCATCCGGGTCGTTGCTAAAACTGATGATCGTGGTAGTTCGCCCATGGAAGTTGCCGTCGGCAACGATGATCTTCGCGCGGTCGTGCTCGACACCCTTCACGCGGTAGCCCCAGGCACGAGCGACCTTGATCGCGGACTCGACGGCCTCGGCACCCGTATTCATCGGCAGCACCATGTCCTTGCCAGCGAGCTTCGCGAGGCCCTCGAGGAACGGGCCGAGCGCGTCGTTGTGGAAGGCGCGGCTCGTCAGGGTGATGCGGTCCAGCTGGGCTTTCGCGGCATCCACCAGCACCGGATGACTGTGGCCGAAGTTGACGGCGGAATACGCGGCCAGGCAGTCCAGGTAGCGTTTGCCGTCGACGTCTGTCACCCAGGCGCCAAAGCCGGTCGCGACCACGACCTCCAGCGGGTGGTAGTTGTGAGCGCCGAACTCTTCGACCTGCTCGATGTACCGCTCGCTGATCGAGCTCACGCCGGTCGAGCTCGTCGAGACCGCGCTCACCGCCGCAGCTCCAACGTGCAGCACTTCACTCCGCCGCCGCCGAGCAGCAGCTCGGAAAGGTCGACACCATGCGGGGTGAAGCCGCGCTCGGTGAGCTGGCGTTCAAAGTCGGTGGCGCGCGCTGCGATGATCACGTTCTTGCCGTCGCTGAAGGAGTTCAGGCCGAGGACGGCGGCGTCCTCGTCGTTGACGATAACCGCGTCGGGAAAGCGCTCATCGAGGATGGCGAGGGAGGTCGCGTCGAAGGCCTTCGGCAGGTAGGCGACACTGCCCGGGCCGCCGTTCGAGTCCAAGACGGCGAACGCAGTGTCCAGGTGGTAGAACGCCGGGTCCACCAGGGTGAGGGTCACGACCTCTCGCCGGTAGATGCGGCGGAGCTCGTCGTGGCTCGCCGGGTCGCTTCGGAACCCGGTGCCTGCATAGATCGTGTCGCCGACGAGTAGGAAGTCGCCTTCACCCTCGTTGGTCTCGACCGGCGCCTCCACCTGGAATCCGGTCGCGGCAAACCAATCCATATAGGCGGGACCCTCGGCCTGACGTTCCGGGTACTGGAACTTCGCGCCGTAGGCAATCCCGTCGAGCACGAAACCGCCGTTGGCGGCGTAGACCATGTCGGGCATTCCGGAGATCCCGTCAATCAGCTGCACCTCGAAGCCGAGTTCGAGGTACTTCGCGTACAGGGTCTCCCACTGGCGAACAGCGAGGCTCGTGTCTGTGGGGTCTTGCGGATTCATCCACGGGTTGATGCGGTAGCTCACGGTGAAGAACTCGGGCCGGCACATCAGCACGGTGCGGCGAGTGGCGACGCGCGCGGGGGCAGTGGCGGAAGGCTGGGTGAGAGTCATGCCCCCAGTGTGACACGCACGCATCCGGATGTTCAGAGCGTCCCGCGCACTGAATCTGCGTGATTGGTTTCGCGCGCGCAAGATATCGCAGTACTCTGATTCATCGTGGACAATCTCGACTACGGCATCCTCGATCTTCTCCGTCAGAATGCCCGCGCTGGCTACGGTGACATCGGCGAGCGGGTGGGGCTCTCGGCGTCAGCGGTGAAGCGGCGCGTGGATCGGCTGGTGGCCGACCGCGTCATCCGCTCGTTCACGATCCAGGTGGACCCCGCCGTCGACGGCCTCGGCACGGAAGCATACGTCGAGCTCTTCTGCCGCGGCACCGTCGCTCCCGACGAGTTGAAGCGCATTCTGTCGGGCGTGCCGGAGGTCGTGGATGCTTCGACCGTCACTGGTTCGGCGGATGCGATGGTGCACATCCGCTCGCGCGACATCCCGTCGCTCGAGGATGCGCTGGAGCGGGTGCGGATCGCGCCGAGCGTGGATCACACCCGCAGCGCGATCGTGCTGTCGCACCTGATCCACCGGAACTACGACTGAGCGGTCTCCATGGCCTTCGGCTGCACGAGAGGCGCCGCCAGCGGCCATTCGTCGCCGAGGATGACCTGTCGGGCGGCCCCGGTGGCGCGGTTCACCAGAAGCGGCGCCATCAGATTCACAATCGGCGATCCGTCGGAGATTCTCGCCACAACAAGCACATCGGTCTCGTCCGCGCTAGCGCCGAGCGACGCGTAGTTCTCGTCATCGAACGCCGGTTCGTACCAGGGGAGGTAAACCGGCACGTCGAGTACAAACAGCCGGATATCGGGAGCATCCGATGAGCGCAGCGTGTGCAGCCCCCGCGCGCCTTCCACGTCGTCGAGCGTGAAGTCGACCAGCGGAGAGAACCCGGGCGGGGACTCGACAAAGGTCAGTGCGGTCGTCATCGCAGGAACGACATCAGCGTCGGCTGCAGCGCCTTGCTCGTGACTCCGAGGGCGGCCTGATATGCGTTCTGCTGAGCCGAGAGCTCGACCAGCGTCTTGGTGAGATCCACCCCGTCGACGTCGGAACGCTGCGCGGTGAGGGATGCTGCCTGCGCGGTCAAGATCGCCTGCGCCTCGTGAACTTGGTTGTAGTTCGCCGCGACCGCCGACTGCTGGGTCGAGACGATGGAGATGCGCGCGTCGATCGCGGTGAGTTGCCCGGTCACATCGGTGCCCGATTGGATCCCACCGACGATGCTGTCGATCAGCGCGAACATCGAGCCGGACCCCGTGCCGTAGGTAGCCGCGCCGTCACCGCTGACCGAGACCGTCGAGGTAGCGCCGATCGAGCGGCTCACCATGGAGCCAGGGGCACCGGTGTATGTGCCCGTCGGGTCGAATGCGGCTCCCGCATCGGAGTTGCCCGCGAAGACCGGACGGCCAAGATAGCTGGTGTTTGCTTGACCAAGTAGGTCCGACTTAAGCCCCCGCAGCTGCGAAACGATGGATGCCTTGGCGGTTGCCGACAGGGTTGGGTCGCCCGTTCCGACGACGAGTGATCGCACGTTCTGTAGCGCGTTGACCGAGGATCCAAGCGCAGCGCTGACTGCGGTTAGCCAGTTGTTCGCGTCCTGGGCATTACCCGCGTATTGGTCGTTGGCCGCCTGCTGTCGCTTGAGTGCCAGAGACATCGCGATACCGGTCGGGTTGTCGGAGGGCTTTGTGATCGCTCTTTGGCTCGACGCCTGGTCCTGCAAAGTCGACAGCTGCTGAAGCTGCGTCTGCAGGTTCGCCTGCGAGTGGGCGAGGATCATCTGGTCCGTCACACGCGTGATCATGGAATGGCACCTACCCGGTCTTGTTGATGAGCGTGTTGAGCATGTCGTTGAGGGTGGTCATCACCCGTGCCGCTGCGCTGAAGGCGTTCTGGTAGGCAAGCATGTTGGTGGTCTCCTGGTCGGTGTCAACTGCCGAGATGGAGGACTGAGCCGATGCGGCGGTCGCTAACCCCGTCGCCATGAGTGCTGCGTGCCTACTTGCAGCGTTCGAGGCCGACCCGATGCGCACGACGAAGCTCTCCCACTGGCTGTCGACACCCGAGGTCGAGCTGCTAAGCCGGGCGATCACGTTCGCGACATCGCCGTTAGCGGCACCCGCCCCTGGAGTCGCCGAGGCGATCCCAGTCGCATCCGTCGGGATCACGCTGAGGCCCAGCGCGGCCGGCTTCGCCGGATCGAAGGCGAAGAACGACAGGTTGGTGGTTCCCGCGGAGTTAGCGCCGGTCTGCATGATGCTGTTCACCGACGTCGCGACTGTCGTCGCGAGCGTGTTGTATGTCTGCGCGGCCTCGGCGATCGTCCCGCCAGTGCCGCGGGCGTTGGCGGGGGCCAGAGCGGCGAGATCGGCACCGACTGTGCCACCCGAGATCCCGGCCGTCGCCGCGGGATTGTCGATGAACCCGATGGCCAGCGGCGACGCCGACGCCCCGGCCAGCGTGCTCGACCCGGATGCCGCAATCGCGTGCACCGAAGTGCCCGACACGAGCGGGTTGCCGCCAAGCAACGCGTCGACCGTACCGTCGCGGTTGCCGCGGATGGTGGCTCCGCTCAGGCCGGCGAGCGTCTGCGCGATCGTGCCGACGCGATCCATCAATCCGTTGGCATTGCCGCCCGCCGCCACGATGGAGCGGATCTGGCCGTTCAGAACCGCGAGCTGATCGGCTGCGCTGTTGATGCTCGAGATGCTGGTGTCGACACTGGAACGCACCGCCGCCCACTGCTGGGAAGCGGCGGAATACCCGGCAGACAGTTGCTCCACCACGCGGGTTCCCGCGGAGATCACGGCGACAGCTGCGGCCGACGAGGTTGACGTGTTCGACACGTTCTGCCACGCCGACCAGAAACTCTGCAGCGATGAGGAGAGCCCGTTGTCCCCCGGTTCGTTCAGCGCGCCCTCGATCGTGCTCAGCTGAGTGGCGGTCTCGTGGGCGAAACCGTCTGAGGCAGAGGTGACGCGCAGCTGCGCGTCCACCAGGGGGCTGTCGACACGGGTGACCCCGTCCACCGAGACGCCGCCGCCAACCAGGAGGAGATTGACGAACCCGGATTCCGACGCCGGGGTGATCGACGAGGTAGTCACCGACTGGCGCGAGTAGCCGACGGTCGTAGAATTGCTGATGTTATCTCCGACGACAGTCAACCCCTGACGAGCCGCGACCAGGCCCGTATATGCGGTGTTGAGGGCCCCGAACGAGCTGGTCATGCCTTACAACCGCCCGTCGAAGATGCGCGCGTTCGGCGGCCCGTCGGCGGTCTGGCCGTGAGCGTCGTAGGTGCCGGCTTCTGGCGACATGGTCGCCAGCGTCTCTTGCGTCACCCGGGCGGCGGCGCGCAAATACTGGACGTTCGCGTCCCGCAGTTCCGCGATCGACGCGGCGAGCTCTGACAGAGCGATGAGATGACCGGTGAAGTTGTCGCGCCAAGCCTCGGTGGGGGCGGCAGCGATCACGGACCGCAACGAGGGGTCTTCACCCGTACCCCATTCCTGCTCGACGGCTGTCAGCTCCATCGCCCGCTCAATGCCGTTCTCGCGCAGTCGCTCGATCACCTGCTCGACCTCGCGGGTCGCGAAAGGAAGCCACCGGGTCTTGCCGGCAGTGAGAAGGAGCTTCTCCTCTTCAAGCTTGAATAGAAGGATCTCGAGGAGCTCGCGCTCGCGCCACAGGAGGGTCGAAAGTTCCTGTGCACCCATCTGCTCTACTTCCTGTATCAGCGGCAATTCCCGGTCCTTGCTCCAGTGTGACGTACTCGAGTAGCGACGTCACTACTCACCATCGGTCGGAGCCTGACGCGCGTTAGCGCTCGGGCGGAACGGGATTCGGCACCGGCCACTCGGGGACGGCATCCAGCGCTCGCCGGTATCAAATTCTGCACCCTAGCACAGGCACTCGACCCCCTTGGCCCGTCATCCGCGACCCAGAACGGGGGCTCCCTGTTCTGGGGTCTACAGCTCGTGCGTTGCGCGGCACCATGATCGTCGCAACGCACCACTTACCCCGGTGAACCGCTTACCCGAGCACCCGCTCGATCTCGAAATACCGCACTGTTCCGCATGACCGCACCGTTCAGCACCCGCACTTTGATCGTCTCCTCCCGATTCGATCTGCTTCACCCGCCACGGCATCCATCCCGAATGTCAAGCACAGTTCGACTGTGCTCGAAATTGATCAGGGAGTTTCGTGATGAACCGCACTGCACGCAACGCGCTTGTTGTGGAAAATCTGCCGCTCGTCGGCTACCTCGTGTCCGAGGTCTGGGGCCGCGCGACCCACCTGTCGCGCGATGACCTCGCCGCGGCCGGCGCCGTAGCCCTGATCACCGCCGCCGATGCCTTCGACTCGACTCTCGGCGTGCCATTCGGCGCCTACGCACGCCGTCGTGTGCTCGGCGCCTTCGCTGACGAGATGCGGTCGTCCGACTGGGCCACCCGGACCGTGCGTCACCGCATCAAAGAGGTGCTGCAGGTCAAGGAGGCGCTGACCGCGGCCCTCGGACGCAACGCGACTCTCGACGAAGTCGCCTCGGCGCTCGGCGTCGACCGGGCCTCCGCGGCTGAGGCGCTCGCCGACTCGTCGCGTTCCGTCACGTCGCTCGACGAGACCGTGGGCGATCAGCTCGCCGCTGAGATGTCGTCTCCCGAGGATGCCCTGGTCACGGCGGAACGGGCCGGCATCGTGCGAGCGGCCGTCGACGCCCTGCCCGAGAAGATGCGCCATATCGTCACGGAGATCTACTTCAACGACCGGACGGTCAAAGAACTCGCCGAAGAGCTGGGGGCCACGCACTCCGCGATCTCCCAGCAGCGCTCCGAGGGCATTCGACTGCTGCGCGATGGCCTCGAAACCCACTACGCCGACGATGTCGATATCAGCGCAGCCCGTCATTCTCGCATCGCCGAGTCGCGCCGCAGCGCCTATCTGGCGCGCCTGGCACAGTCCGCTGGCCTCGGCATTGCGGGACTTGTGCGTCCGGTTCGTGTCTGGGAGTCCGCCGTCTCCTAGTCGATCGCGGCCACCGGATAAAATTCTTCGGTGAACTGCTAACGCGAATCCGAACGTCGCCGAAAGTCTTCAATGTCAGCCCACGGATGGGCTGACGCAAAACGCCAAATCATGGAGGAACAAAATGGCACTCAGCATCACCAACAACATCGCAGCACTCAACGCGTACCAGAACCTGACCAACGCCCAGGACAAGCTCACCTCGTCAATCGCGAAGCTTTCCAGCGGTATGGCAATCACTACGGCGGGCGACAACGCGGCCGGCCTGGCCATCTCGACCGGCCTCACCTCGCAGGTCAACGGTCTGAACGTGGCCGCGACCAACGCGCAGTCTGGTCTCAACGTGGTGCAGACGGCAAGCGGTGCGCTCACCCAGGTGACGAGCATGCTGCAGCGTCTGCGCGACCTCGCGGTCCAAGCGGCCAACGACTCGAACAGCGTGGCATCCCGCGCCGACATCGGGGCTGAGGCCACTCAGATCACGAACGAGCTCACCCGGGTCAGCACTTCGACGAACTACAACGGCACCAAGCTGCTCGACGGTTCGTCCACGGCGCTGAACTTCCAGGTGGGCGCGAACGCCGGTGCGGACAACACGATCACGGTCAACTTGACGTCGGCCAACGTCGCCGCAGTCGCGACCGCCCTCACCACCGGTCCCGGTGCGCTCGACTTCTCGTCGAACGCGGCCGCTCAGGCGTCGATCACCTCGATCGACACGCAGCTCAGCGGCGTGTCTACGGCGCAGGCGAACCTCGGTTCTGTGCAGAACCGCTTCACGAACGCTATCGCGTCGGTGAACGTGGCCTCCCAGAACCTCAACGCCGCCAGCTCGCAGATCACGTCGACGGACATGGCCAAGCAGATGGTGATCTTCGCAGGTCAGCAGGTCCAGGCGCAGGCGGCCACCGCCATCCTGGCTCAGGCGAACCAACTGCCGCAGAGTGTTCTGAAGCTCCTGCAGTAAATCGCCGCACTCGTCCGGCGGCGGCGAGAGAGACCTGAACCGTCTGCTCTCCGCCGCCGGGCACTCCCCTGCACCCCACCCAAGAAGAAGGAGCGGAAGCGGTGACCTCGACCAACGTCACAAGTTCAACGAACACCGCGGGAGCCTCCGTGCTCGCGGGAGTCATCAGCGGACTGAACACCTCCGCCCTCGTCGCCGCTCAGATTGCGGCCGAGTCGGGCCCGAAGTATGCCCTGCAGAAGCTGGTCACCACAGATAGCACCCTGCTCGCCGCGCTTCAGAAGCTCAATACCTCTTACGCCACGCTCGCGTCCCAGGCCAAAGCCGACGCGGCAACCAATGCCTGGAACGTGTTCACCACCACGAGCTCCGACGCGACCGTCACCGCGTCCACCACCACGGACGCGAGCGCCGGGACCGTTTCTTTTTCTATCGACTCTGCAGCGGCGGCCCAAGTGGCAGTCACCGCCCCGATGCCGAACTCGAGTTCAGCCCCCGTTTTCACCATCGTCGGCAGCACCGGCACGGAGGTTGAGATCCACCCCGCGTCCGGCGCCGTCGCCGACATCGCCGCCGCGATCAACTCATCTTCCGCGGGAGTGTCCGCGATTGCCGTCGCAGCGGGTCAGGATGCGACAACTGGCGCGGCGCTGTACCGGCTTCAACTCACGTCCTCCCACACCGGCGCTTCGGGTGCGTTCAGGTTCTACGGGGGATCATCCAGTGAAGTCAATGCCGGTACAGCGCCGAACCTCCTCGATCAGCCCGGGGCCGCCACCATCCACACCGCATCCGATGCCTCCGTGACTCTGTGGGCGGGCACTTCGGCCGCGCAGACGGTCAGGTCGCCAAGTAACACTTTCTCCAACCTGCTTCCCGGGGTGACCGTCACCGTGTCCAAGGCGTCAACCGATCCCGTGACACTTACGGTCGCGCACGACACTGCGACCATCACGAATGCCGCGTCAACGCTGGTCTCGGCTGTCGACTCGCTACTGCAGTCGATTTCGGCGAGCAGCTCGGTCAGCTCCAGCACCGACGTCTCGGGAAACGTCGCAACTTCGGGCGGCCCATTCGCTGGCGACAGCCTGATTCGCAACGCGGCATACGCGCTCTTCAACGCGGTGGCCCAGCCGGCGGGAGGTAAGTCGCCCGCGACTATCGGGATCAGCCTCAACTCGGACGGCTCGATGACCTTCGACGCGGCAAAGTTCCAGGCGGCGCTCGCCGCGAATCCCGACGGAACGCACGCCATGCTCCAGAGCATCTCGACCGCCGTTGCCGCTCAGGCAACCGCTCAATCGGACCCGGTATCCGGTGCGCTGACCGGCAGGATCTCGAGCCTAAACGCCGACATCCGTGGCTTAAACAGCCAAGTCTCGGCCTGGACCACGGAGCTGGCGACGCGTCAAACCGCTCTCGAGTCCGCCTTCGCCGCCATGGAAACCCAGCTAAGCGCACTCAAGACCCAGTCCAGCTGGCTCAGTCAGCAGTTCCCGACCACCATTTCCGGGAACGGACGTAACTAATGTCGATCTCTTCCGGGTCCAGCGCGCGCGCCACATACCTGCGCGACTCGATCACCTCCGCCTCGCCAGCGCAAGTGCTCACCATGTTCTATGACCGGCTCCTGCTCGACCTGCAGTGGGCAGAGCAGTGCCAGGCTGCCGGCGACTGGCTGGTGGCGAGCCGCCACATCATCCACGCGCAGGATATCCTCGCCGAACTCGCCGCCACCCTGAAGCCTGAGATGTGGACCGGCGGCCCCGCTCTCCTGTCGCTTTATCACTACGTGCTCGGCATCCTGCGCATCGGCAACGCCTGGCGTGACATCGAGCCGACACTCGAAGCGATCGAGCTGCTCGAGCCGCTCCGCATCGCGTGGCACGACGCCCACGCAGCCCACCTCACCGAGCCAACTCCTGCTCGGCTGTCCGCCGTTGGCTGAGCTACTGGATCGATGGGTCGCCCTGCTCGACGAGTTCGATCGTCAGCTCACGCGATCTGCAGAGGGACTTGGACTCGGCACGACCTCCTCTGGCATCTGGAACATGGACGACATCCGCGCCTCGATTGGACCCGTCGGACCGGTACCGGAAAGCCTCGTCGTGCGCGCTCACCGCGTACTCGTCGACTACGAGGAGGCGTTCACTCGCATCCAGTCCACCAAGCGCCTGGTCGGCGAACACCTCGAGATGCTGCGGAGCGTCCGCGGCGGAGCCGACGTGCACCCGGTGTACCTCGACCGCGTCAGCTGAACTGCGCGTGACCTCGAAAAGCTCAGGCACATTTGCTTACGACGGTGCGCTCGTGACCGATAGCTCTCTATAGAGCAGGATCGCTCGATGCAGTAAGGCCAGGGATCGGCCGCCTTTCCTTGTCCGACCTTGCGCGAAAGTCAGGTCCCGATGCTCGAATCTGTCTCCATCAATGCACTCTCCAGTGCGCTGGCCGGTCTCTCAGCGCGGCAGGCGGCGACGGCGAACAACATCGCCAACATCAACACGCCGAACTACCGCTCTCAGAAGGTCTCCTTCGAGTCCGCCCTCGCGGCATCCGTCAAAGCGGGGAGCGGAATCGTCGCTCCCACCACCGGCCTGTCGCTTGAGCCGACCCAGACCGACGGCAACAACGTGAACCTCGACACCGAGGACATCACCAACGCGAATACGGTGCTCCAATACCAGTTCGCGAGTCAGGCGATCGGCCAGGAACTCACCTCCATCGTCCCCGCACTGAACGTCAACTGATATGAGCATGAACACCATCGGGATCGCCGGTTCGGGGCTCGACGTCAACCGGCAGTGGCTCAATGCCATCTCGGACAACATCGCCAACATGAACGACGTAACCGCGACCAGCGGTCCCGCCTTCCAAGCTCGCTACGTGGTGGCGCAGGCGGGCGCAGGAACCTCGGGCGTGTTTATCAAAGGCACCGTGCTCGGCGACGCGACCGGCATCGTCAAGAGCGACCCAAACAATCCCCTCGCCGACGCACAGGGCAACGTGCGCACACCCAACATCGACCTCGGCGACCAGATGGGCCAGTTGATCATGGCACAGCGGGCATACGAGGCGAACGCCAAGGTTGTGTCATCCGCGCAAACCACATACCAAGCAGCACTCGCTATCGGAAAGGGCGCATGATGTCCATCCCCTCTGTCTCCTCCATCGCGGGCGCCTCCGGCGGTCAGCCGATCACCTCGACGGCCGCCACCGCGTCCGCAGACGGCGGCAGCTCGTTCGGCTCGGCCCTGATGAATGCGCTCAACTCGGTGCAGTCCACGCAGGCCACCGCCAACCAGCTCAACATCCAGGCCGTCACCGGCACCTCGACCGACATCGCGCAGGCCACCATCGCCTCGACCCGGGCACAGGTCGAGGTGCAGCTCGTCTCGGCCGTGCGCAACCGCGCAATCGACGCATTCAACAGCATCACGAACATGAGCGCCTGATGCCCCCAGCATTGACGGCGACCCTCCACCGCCTCACCCACACACTCCGCGAGTTCACGGTCGGGCAGCGCACCATCGCGATCATCGGCCTCGCCGTGCTTCTGGTCGGCGGTGCCGGTCTGACCGCCTGGCTCAGCCGGCCGAGCTACTCGCCGTTGTTCACCAGCCTGTCGCCGAGCGACGCGGGTTCGATCACCACGTTGCTCCACGCCGATGGCGTGCCGTACCAGCTCGCCGACGGCGGCAACACGATCCTCGTCCCTCAGCAGGATGTCGACTCTGAACGCCTGAAAGCTGCGTCAGCCGGCCTGCCAGGCCTGAGTAACGACGGATACGGGCTGCTGAACAGCCTCGGAGTTACGGCGTCCGCGTTCCAGCAGACCACGACATATCAACGTGCCCTCCAGGGTGAGCTGGCCACCACCATTGAGGCGATGCGAGGCGTGCAGACTGCCTCGGTCAAGCTGGCCATCCCTGACCAGACGGTGTTCACTTCAGAGCAGGTGCCGACTACAGCATCCGTTTTCGTCCGAACCCAGGGCAATACGAGCCTCAACACCTCTCAGGTGGCGGCGATCGTCCACCTGGTCGCGGCATCCGTCGACAACCTGAAGCCGGCCGACGTGTCTGTGGTCTCGGCCGACGGCACCCTTCTTTCGGGGTCGGGTGCGGCCACTGGCAGCGACGCGGGTTCGGCCTCCAGCTACCAGTCGAGCACGCAGGCCAGCGTGCAGGCGATGCTCGACCGAGTCCTCGGGGCTGGCAACTCGACCGTGGTCGTCGCCGCGGACCTGTCGAAGGACTCAGCGCAACGCGTCACGCAGACCTACGCCGTTCCGACCAACTCGCCTGCGCTCAACGAGCAGAACAGCACGACCGTCGACAACGGTTCCGGGCGTTCATCGTCTGGCGCGACCGGGGTCCTGGGCCCCGACAACATCGCAGTGCCGACCGGGGCCACGACCCCGGGCGCCAGCAGCAGCTACACGACGTCGACTACCAAGAACAACGCGATAGACCAGACAACCGAGACCACCACGATTCCGGCGGGATCGATTACGCGACAGACGATCTCAATCGCCGTAAACAAGGCGGCTGCGTCCGGGATCTCGGCGTCGAGCATCCAGAAGCTGGTCAGCGGTGCGGCCGGAGTTGACATCAAGCGAGGCGACCAGGTGGAGGTGCAGCTGTTGCCATTCAGCAAGACGGGGGCCGTCCAGGCGAACGCGGCGATCGCCTCCCAGAGCGGCGAAGACACGCAGCAAAATATCGTGAAGATTGCGACCACCGGCTTGACCGTGCTCGGTGTGGTGCTTGGACTGTTCTTACTGTTCCGCTTCCTCTCGACCGCGTCGAAGCGCCGCGAGGCTTCTCCCATCGACATCGGTCCGCTCAATGCCAGGACACTGCCCGACGCAGACCCGCAGATCGACCTGTCCGAGTATCCGGGGATCACGGGCGGTCCGCAGCCCCCGGCGGGCGGTCCGCTGCCGTTGGAGTCACTCGCCGAGCAGCCCGAACGCTCCCAGATGCGCGCGAGCGTGGACCGCCTCTCAGCCACCGACCCGCAGCGCACCGCAGACTACCTCAGGTCGTTCATGGATGACAAGCAGCCCGTATGACCGAGCCAACGACCACTCTGACCGGCATCCAGAAGGCCGCACTGGTCATCATGCAAATGTCGCGGGAGAATGCGGCGGAAGTGATGCGCCTCCTCTCGGAGAGCGAAGCGGACGAGATCATCGGCGAGATCGTGCGACTGCAGAAGGTGGACGCCTCGATGGTGGACTACGCCGTCGAAGAGTTCTACGCTCACACCCGGATGTCAGCGGCTCGCGCCCGCGGCGGGCTCGAGTTCGCGGAGGAGCTTCTCAACGCCTCCTATGGCGCCGAGCGCGCCGCTGGCTTCCTCGACCGCGTCTCGGCGACCATGGCAGGGACTTCTTTCGAGTTTCTCGACGCGGCCGACCCGCACCAGATCTCCAACCTGCTGGGCAACGAACTAGCAGAGACGAAGGCTCTAGTGCTCGCGCATCTGTCCCCGAGCAAGGCGTCGCAGGTGCTGGCCAACTTTGACTCGGCCGTGCAGCTCGACGTCGCCGAAGCGATCGCCGGGATGCGCACGGCGACCCCGGAGGCGGTCAGCATCGTGGCCGACAGCCTGCGCCGTTCCGCGCGGGCCGTCGTGACCCCGCGTCGGCGAGCCGAGGTGGTGGGGGGCGTACAGCCACTCGTCGACATCATCAACCGCGCCGACGTTGCGACAGAGCACGACCTGCTCGAGGCGCTGGATGCGCGGGATCCGCAGCTCGCCGAAGAGGTGCGGTCGCGCATGATCACTTTCGCCGACCTGATCCGTCTCGGCGCGAAAGACGTTCAGCAGGTGCTTCGCGGGATCGACGCCGCCCTGCTCGCGATCGCGCTCAAAGGCGCAACACCAGAACTATCAACGACAGTGCGGGACAACATTTCTGAACGCAACCGGGAGTCGCTCGACGATGAACTGCAGAACCTCGGCCGCGTGCGCAAGAAGCAAGTGGACGAGGCCCGAGCCGAGATCGCCCGAACGATCCGCGAGCTCGAAGCCGAGGGCACCATCTCCTTACAAAGAGGAGAAAACGAGGAAGACGAGGACGAATATGTCAACTGACATCGCCTTCTCCGAGCTTCGTTACCCGACCATCGCCACGGCGGGACTAGAGGAGGAGACGGCGCGCGCAAGAATCCGCGGGCACGCGGCCGGGTTCGCCGAAGGCCTGCGCGCGGCAGAGGCACTGGCGGCTGTCGATGCCGCGCAGACCCGCATCGAGCGCGATGCCCTGCGGAAGGATGCCGCGACCGCGCTGGCAGCGGCCGTGGGCGCTCTCCGGGCCGCGGCCCAGCGGTTCGACGCGTCGTCGGTGTCAGTACTGGACGAAGCCGACGACGCGCTGCTCGCTGCCGCGGTCGAACTGGCGGAGTTGATCATCGGTCACGAGTTGGATGACGAATCGTGCTCGGCCCGGGCCGCCATCGCGCGCGTGCTCTCGAGCGCCGACGAGGCGTCGATCACGGCCGTGCGGCTCAGTCCCGCTGACCTCGCCGTGATCAACGCTCACGGGATCGCGGCCCCTGAACTGCGGTTCGTCGCCGATACCACTTTGTCGCCAGGAGACGCCGTGGTGGAGATGGCCGAAGGTCGCATCGACGCCCGGATCGGCTCCGCACTCGAGCGTGCTCGCGCGGAACTAGCGGCCGCCCGATGACGGCCACTCTGCCGTACCGGCCACGCCACCTCGATCGCGTGCTGACGGCCGCTCGCCCGGAGCGAGTCGGAGCCGTCGACTCGGTGGTGGGGCTCGGCATCCGCGTCACCGGTATCCCGGCCGCGATCGGAGACCTCCTGATCATCGGTGACGGCGACCGCGCGACCAGCGATCGCCGTTCGGGTACACGCGCCGAAGTCGTCGCAGTCGCCCGTGACGCGGTGACGGCGATGCCGCTCGACCCCCTCAAGTCGGTGACTGCCGGCACTGAGGTGCGCACCACCGGGCAGTCGATGTCCGTTCCCGTTGGCCTCGGATTGCTGGGCCGGGTGATCGATGCCGCGGGGGACCCTCTCGACGGCAAGGGTCCGCTGAAGGGGATCACGAGAGTCCAGCTCGATCACGAGGCGCCGTCGTCAATGTTGCGTGCACGGATCGACCAGCCGCTGTCGGTGGGCGTGCGCGCACTCGACACCCTTACGACGATCGGCCGCGGCCAGCGCATGGGACTCTTCGCCGGATCCGGAGTGGGCAAATCGTCTCTGCTGTCGATGATCGCGCGCGGCACCGCCGCGGAAGTCTCGGTGATCGCCCTGATCGGCGAGCGCGGACGCGAAGTGCGCGAGTTCCTCGAGGACGACCTCGGCCCCGAGGGCCTCGCGCGCTCGGTCGTGGTCGTGTCGACCGCCGACCAGCCGGCGCTGATGCGGGTGCGCGCCGCGTTCACCGCGACCAGAATCGCCGACTCGTTCCGCGAGAGCGAGGCGCACGTGATGCTCATGATGGACTCGGTCACCCGAGTCGCGCACGCGCAACGCGAGGTGGGACTGTCGATCGGCGAACCGCCAGCCACCCGCGGGTATCCGCCCTCGGTTTTTGGACTGCTGGCCCGGCTGCTCGAGCGCGCCGGAACCGGCCCTGTCGGGTCGGTGACCGGTTTATACACGGTGCTTGTCGACGGAGACGACCACAACGAGCCAATCGCGGATGCCGTGCGATCGATCCTCGACGGGCACGTGGTGCTCGATCGCAAGCTCGCGGTCTCCGGCCATTTTCCAGCCATCGACGCGCTCGCCTCGGTGTCGCGCGTCTCATCCCGAGTCACGACCCCGGAGCAGCGTGATTGCGCGCTCACGCTGCGCCGAGTGATGGCGGCACGCGCAGCGGCCCAGGACCTTCTCGACGTCGGCGCCTACCAGCGTGGCGCGAATCCGCTCGTGGATGCTGCGGTGGATCACCAGGCTCGGATCGCCGAGTTCCTCACCCAAAGCATGGACGAGCGCTCGGCCGCTGAGACGTCGTGGACGGCGCTCGCCAGCCTCGTCCAGAAACTGGGAGTCGTCTGATGGCTCCCTTCTCACTCGCCGCGCTCCTGCGACTGCGACGACTCCAAGAGGATCGCGCCGCGGCAGAGACCTCGATCTCGCGCGCCCGCGCCGCCGAGGTCGCCAGCCGCCGACACTTCGCCCAGAACTCGCTCGCGGCGCTGATGTCAGACGGCACCAGTTCTGACGAGTTGCGCTGGACTGCCGCGGCCCGTGCCGCATCGTCCAGCACTCTGGGCGACCTCGCTGCGCTTGCGGATGAGATGGACCGTCGGGTGGGCGAGGCAGCAGCCCAGCTGGCTGAGCGCCGCGCGCAGACGATCGCGCTCGAGAAACTCGAGGCGCGACACGACGAGGCAGAGCTCACGAACGAGCTGCGACGCGAGCAGAACGCTCTCGACGAGATCTCCTCGCGACCATTCAACCCGAGCGGAAGGCGGGTGATCCCATGACGTCAATCGCCGTTCTAAGAACGCTCCAGCAGGTGCAGGCGAATCTCACCGCCATGTTCCCCGGCGGCGTGGCCGCAGCCGGGGCATCCGACCGTTCCACGCTCGACTCCTTTGAGCGGGTGCTCGCCATGCTCTCTTCCGCACCGGCGGACGGCGTACTGGGCTCCCGCTCGGCGTCGGTAACTTCGGCCGCGAGCGCGGTAACGAGCGGTGTGGTCACCGGGGCACAGGTGGTCGCAGACTCCAAAAAGTACCTCGGCGTGCGCTATGTACTCGGCGGCGAGAGCACGAGCGGTATCGACTGCTCCGCCCTTGTCCAGAAAAGCTACGGCGATCTCGGCATCACGTTGCCGCGGCTCGTTCACCAGCAGAAGCTGATGGGGACCGCCGTCCCATCCCTCGCACAGGCGCAGCCGGGGGATCTCATCGTCTTCCGCGGCGGCGACCACATCGCCATCTACGAGGGCAACGGTCGAGTGATGCACGCGCCGTATCCGGGACGCGTCGTCTCGGACCAAAAGCTGTGGGTCGGCGACTCCGGCATCGAGACAATCCGTCGGATCGTTCCCGGCGCCGGGTCGACGGATGCCGCATCGGCATTAGCGTCCGCCGCGACGGCGAGCGCTGGCACGAGTGCGGCCGTGCAGGCCGCAGCACTCGCAACCGTGCGAGCGCTCATCCAGGCCGACTTCGGACTGGTGTCGAGCGCCTCGAACTCCGGTTCGGCAGCCGGCCTGTCGGGCACCTCGGCAGGCCCGGCGCTGCAGTCCGCGATCTCGGCCATGACCGCGGGCGCGTCGACCGACCCGATGTCGTCGACCAGGACGGCAACCATGGCGGAGTCGTCGCGGACCGCTGAGCAGACGCTCGCCACCGTGCAGGCAATGCTCGTACAGGGGCGCGGATGAGGCCGCTCGCCGTGGGATCGGGGCCACTGGAGCTGGTGAGTCCACCGGTCGCCCGCACGACCACGACCGCCGACCCGAACGCATTCGCGACGGAACTGCGGTCAGCCCGTTCCAGCGCGAGCACTCCCGTGGACGACGCAACGACGGGTTCCTCCTCGGGCAGGGCAGCAGCGGTGACACCCGGAAACACCACATCGAGTCCCGTGACCACCGATGAGAGCGCTGCGGTAGCGCCAGAGAGCGCGGTCGCAGCGATCGCCGGCGACGCCTCCGCCGGCGGCGCTGTGCTGGCTGGCGCGGCATCAGCTACGGCGACCACCACCGGCACCACCACCACCGGCACCGCGACTCCTGATCACATCGGCGTTCGTCGCGAGCGTCTGCACGCCGCGGCACCGGATGCGGCACCGGATGCAGAACCCGGTCTCCCGTCCGGGTTCCCCGCGACGCTCCTCACCCTCGCCGAGGCGATCGACTCCCCGCCACGGGCCGTGGATCCGAGCTCCGCGCCCGGTCTCGATGCCACATCACTCTCCAGCGCGGCGGCAACCAGCTCACTCGTCTCGGCGCTGTCGCTCGAGGCGACGGAATCCCGATCGGGCGGATCCGGTTCTCACGTCTCCAAAACTGAGGCGTCGACGTTGTCGACTGCCCCGGCTGCTCCCGGCGGGATCGGTGCGGTTGCGGCCACCGCTCTCGTCGCGGTCACCGACGCCGTCGCATCGCCAGCCGCCGTGCAGCTCGCCGCCAGCTCAATCCCGGTCGCTGCCCTCGCCAAAGCTCCGGCAGCCGTCACCTCTGCCGCCCTTGCCTCCGCCTCCTCCGCCGGCACAGCAGTAGTCACCAAGGCTTCTGAGCCCAAGGTTGGCAGCGCCCGCTCGCCTGAGCAGCCCGCGCAGCCCGGCGGGATCACCCTGACCCCGACGTCGACGGTCGGCGCGCCCGTCGCACCAACGCCCTCCGCGACCGCTCTGCTCCCCCCTCCCGCGCCGGTCACCCCGCCGCTCAACGTGCAGCTGGCGCCAGCCCTCTTCAACCTCCGCGGCGCAGAGTCGGGAACCCACGTGCTCACGCTTACCGTCGCTCCGGAGGCAGTGGGACCGGTTACGGTGCGCGCTCATGTGGGTGCCGACGGCATCCGCATCGAACTGAGCGCGCCGACCGGACAGGGTCGGAGCGCGCTCGACGCGATGCTCCCCGAGCTGCGCCGCGATCTCTCGCAGGCGGGGATGAACTCCTCTCTCAGCCTGGCGGCGAACCCCGACGGCTCGGCCGGCGGGCGGTCGGCTTTCGATAGCCCCGGCGGTTTCTCCTCCCGGGATGGCGGCCGAGACACGCCCATCCCTGCCGTGTTCGCCCGCGACTCGAATCCGCTCTCCGCGAGCCACCCCACCGTCCTGCGCTCGGGGGCCGCGGCCCTTGATGTGCTCGCCTAAAAGATTAAGGACCGCGACCGATGACCATCACCGCCATCAGCAACGACGGAGCATCCGCTTCGCTGTACACCTCCGCGACCACCGGGACCAAGGGTGCCAATCAGCAGATGAACTCGCAGATGTTCCTTCAGCTGTTGGTGACGCAACTCAAGACCCAGGACCCAAGTTCGCCGATGGACAGCAACTCGCTGATCACGCAGACCTCGCAGTTGGCTTCCATGCAGGCCCTCGCGACCCTGTCGGCCACGCAGACCAGCAACTACTCGTTGCAGCAGCGCGAGTCGGCATCCCAGCTCATCGGCCTGACAGCGTCGTACCTCGACTCCACAGGATCGACCATCTCGGGCGAAGTCACTGGCGCCTCGTTCAGCGCCACCACACCGACCGTCACGATCGGCGGCGTCTCCGTCGCCCTCAGTTCCCTCACAGCAGTCAACAAGACCGCCTAAGCACCGACGAACCGTCACACCACACCGAAGAAAAGGATCCCACCATGCTCCGCTCGCTCGATTCCGGCATCTCGGGCCTCCAGGCCCACCAGACCATGCTCGACGTCACGGCCAACAACATCGCCAACGTCAACACCAACGGCTTCAAGTCCAGCTCGACCCAGTTTGAGGACACGCTCTCGCAGATGCTCCACTCTGCCGGCGGGAGCAACGCGGAGGTCGGCAGCACCAATCCGGCGCAGGTCGGTCTTGGCGTGAAGGTCGCTGGCATCGCTACCGATTTCACCCAGGGTTCGACCAGTTCGACCGGCAAGCCGACCGACATGATGATCTCGGGGGACGGGTTCTTCACCGTCAAGTCCGGCGGTCAGACCATGTACACGCGCGCTGGGAGCTTCGCCTTCGACGCCGACGGACAGCTCACCGCTCCGGACGGTTCGCTTGTTCAGGGCTGGACCGCGACCAACGGCGTCGTCGCCGCGGGCAACGCGAAGCTCAGCACGATCACGCTGCCGAAGAACTCGGTCGCCCCGGCTGTCGCAACCACCAAATCCACCCTCACCGGTAACCTTCCTTCAGATGCCGCGGTCGGCACCACCTTCACGCAGACCGAGGGCGTGTACGACGCCGCGGGCGCCTCGCGCAATCTGAACCTGACCTTTACGAAGTCGGCAACCGGCTGGGATGTCTCCGGCAGCGACGGGACGGGCGCTACCGGCGCAACGAGCATGACTTTTGCGGGCGGGGCGCTCACCTCCGGCGGATCCATCTCAGTCGGCGGAGTCACGGTTGACATGTCTTCGACCACTGGGTATGCCGCCCTGCAGACCGCCTCCCTGTCGGGCCAGGACGGCCGGGCATCGGGCACGCTGCAGTCGTACAGCCTTTCCAGCGATGGCAAGCTGATCGGCTCGTACAGCAACGGTTCTACCGAGACCATCGCGCAGATTGCTTTGGCCAACTTCACCAACCCGGGGGGCCTGGCCAAGTCGGGTTCCTCCGACTACAGCCCGACGATCGCCTCCGGCGCCGCCAGCTTCGGGATCGCGGGCACGAACGGCCTCGGCACCCTGGTAGGCGGCTCGCTGGAAATGTCCAACGTCGACCTGACACAAGAGTTCTCCAACCTCATCGTGGCCCAGCGCGGCTTCGAGGCGAACGCCCGGATCATCACCACGTCCGACCAGATCCTGCAGGACCTGAACCAGATGCAGCGCTGAGCGACGTGATCGATCGGCGCCGCAAACTAACCTGCGGCGCCGATCGACCGACAGTGTGAACTGAAGCCATTGAAGGCGAATATCCAGGGCAAGGAAAGCCACCATGATCATTCTTACGCGGCTGAATGACAGCCATTTTGCAGTCAACCCCGATCTCGTCGAGCGGATGCACAGCAACCCAGACACGACGCTCACACTCGTGGACGGGACGACATACATCGTGACCGAGACGATGGATGAGGTCATCGACCTCATGGCGCGGTACCGCGCCCGCATCATCTCGCTCGCCCGATTCCACGACCTCGACCCGGGCCGTCGCGAGGCGGAGGGCAAACTCGTCCGCTTTCCTGAGCAGCCCGCTCGCACCACGCTAACGTCGCGCGAACGGTCTAGCTGATGGATCCGGCAACGATCATCGGCCTGATCATTGCCTTCGGATCCATCGGCTCGATGGTCTTCATGGAGGGCTCAAGCCTGAGCTCGCTGTTCCTCCCCGCCCCGATGATCCTCGTGTTCGGCGCGACTATCGCGGTCGGCATCGCGAGCGGAACCATCCCCGACATGGTCCGCGCCGCGAAGGCGATCCCGATCGCTATGAAGGGCAAGCTGGTTCAGCCGGCTGGATTGATCGACGAGGTCGTGGCGATCGCCGACAAGGCGCGCAAGGAAGGGCTGCTCGCTTTGGAGGCCGAAGCGCAGAACGTGAAGGATCCGTTCCTGAAATCGGCACTACAGAACATCGCAGACGGAATGGACGCCGAGGAGTTGCGCACCCTGCTTGAGGAGCAGGTGGCAACCTCGGAACGCGACCAGCGCGCCGCAGCCAAGTTCTTCAACGGTCTCGGCGGTTACGCCCCGACCATCGGCATCATCGGCACGGTGATCTCCCTTACTCACGTTCTCGAGCACCTCTCGGATCCCGCGACGCTCGGCCCCTCTATCGCCGGAGCCTTCGTCGCCACCCTGTGGGGCGTCCTCTCGGCCAACATCCTCTGGCTACCGCTCGGTGCCCGTCTCACGCGCCTCGCTGACCTGAATATCGAGCGCATGCACGTGTTGCTGGAGGGGGTGCTCGCTGTGCAGGAGGGCAGCCAGCCGCGCGTGGTTGGGGAGCGCTTGCGCGCGATGATCAACGTCACCGAGAAGGGGAAGGGCTCTAACAGGGGCTCGGACGAGCCTTCTAGCAAGAGCAAGCCTCTGAAGGCGGCGGCATGAGCCGGCGGCGCAAGATTTCGCACACCGGCGAGCACGAGGAGGGCAGCAGCGAACGCTGGACCACTTCCTACATGGACATGGTCACCGTGCTGATGTGCCTGTTCATCGTGCTCTACGCGATGTCGACTGTCGACAAGGACAAGTTCGACAAGCTCAGACTCGCTCTCTCCACCGGTTTCGGCGTCACCAAGAGCCAGAAGCTCGACACCGCGACCGGCATCGTCGTGCCGGCGGCCGACGCCGGCAAGAAGGGCGTAGACACCACCAACTACAACGCCGCGATGCGCCAGGTGACGGCACTGAACACGGTGAAAGACTCAATCGCTCATTCGCTGCAGGCCGAGGGCCTCTCGTCCAACGTGTCGATGTCAATCACCAGCGACGGACTGACCATCAGCCTGGTGGGGGCAGCGTCGTTCTTCACCGGGAACAGCGCGGTGCTGCAACCGTCGACCGGCCGCATCCTGAACGTCATCGGGCCCGTGCTCACGACGATTCCCAACCAGGTCGCGATCGAGGGCCACGCCGACAGCCATTCCAGTCCAGCGCCTTATCAAACGGACTGGGATCTCGCGTCCGCGCGCTCGACCGCGGTGCTCAAGTACCTGGTGGGGTCAAACGGGGTGCCCCAGGGGCAGATCTACTCCTCGTCGTACGGTTCGGCCCGACCACTCGCCGCGGACATGCCGCAGGGCCAGTGGCCGCTGAACCGGAGGGTCGACATCGTGGTGCTCACCGCAGGCACCGACAGCGTTAAGGCGGTGATGGCCGAGGTTCTCGCCGCCGAGAAATAGCCTGGCGCGCCTAACCGCCCGAGTGGGCGCGCCGATAGTGCTGAGCATGACGGTTCAGGTTTCGGGCGATACGGATGTGCGCCCAGCGGCGACGCCGACGATCGAGGTCTACGACTTTCAGCGTCCGACGACGCTCGGTCGCGAGCGCATGCGCGCGCTCACCCTCGCCCTCGAGAACTTCTCGCGGCAGTGGGCGACACAGCTGACTGCGATGACGCACACCGTCGCGCAAGTTCAGATGGAGTCGCTCGACGTCGAGCACTACGGCGAGTACGCCGACCACCTCCCCGAAGAAACCGCCATGGTCATTGTGCGGGTCGCCGGGCTCAGCGACCGGGCCGTGCTGCAGTTCGACCAGGACACCGCTCTCGGCTGGGTCGGCCGGATGCTGGGCGGCAACGCCGGGATCCCCGCTCCCGCACGCGCCTTCACCCAGATCGAGAGCACGATCCTGGGCCGCCTGATCGGATACCTGCTCGAGGATCTCGCATACTCGCTCGGCGCGCTGGTAGACAGCCCGCTGAGTCTGGACAATATCCAGTTCAGCTCGCAAACGGCTCAGGCAGCTGGAGCCGGCCAGTTCATGCTGGTGGCACGCTTCGTGGTCGCCATCGGCGACACGCTTTCGCCCACCACCCTCGCGATCCCACTCGATGGCCTACCCGACGCTGAAACGAACGGCAAGAAGGGGGCGGCAGCGAGCGAGCGCACCACAGTGCAACTGGCTCAAGTTCCCATCTCGCTGGCACTTCGCCTGGCACCGGCGACCGTCAAGCCCTCCGACATCCTTGGGCTCGGCGACGGCGATATCATCCGGCTGCCCCACGCTCAAAACCGTCCCCTCGACGTCGTCGTCGACGACGTCACCATCGCAGGAGCCGCAGTCGGAGCAAATGCGACCCGGTTGGCCTGCGTCATCGTCTCTCTGGAGGAGCACTCGTGACCAAAACAACGTCAACCATGTCGACCTTGCCGCAGAGCGCCGTCGATGCGCTGATTCTGCACATGCCGGGCGCGAGCACCCTGCGCGCCGTCGATGCGACAGCGCCCTTGCCCCTGCCGGAAGCCGTCACCACGGCGATCCTGGCGAGCTACGTCGGCGAGACCTCCGCCGACCTGGCGCTGGTGCTCCTCGACACTGGTTTTCTGGCCAAAGCCTCCGGCTCGAAGCGCCTCGTGAAGCCAACAGATGTGATCGTGCCCGCCCTGCAACAGAGCGCGTCGGCACTCGGAGTCGGCGTGCTGAGCGACGCGGTCGAGGGGGATGCCGCGCTGCTGTTCTCGGACCCGGACTCCCGCATCTTCGAGCTGCTTTCCGATGACGCCGTCTTGGGCTGGTACGTCATCCGAGTTCGAAGCCAGATCGTCCCTGGAACCGCTTCCGAGCTCTCGCCGAAGTCGATCGAGGGGCGGCTCAACCGCCTCAACGAGGTCGAGATGACCCTCACCGTGGAGATCGGTCGCACTCGGATGCCGATCCGCAACGTGCTGGGCCTCGAAGTCGGTGCCGTGGTCGAACTTGATCGCGCGGTCGGCGCACCCGCAGACATCCTGCTCAACGGGCGGTTGATCGCGCACGGCGAGGTCGTCGTCGTCGACCAGGAGTTCGCGGTGCGTGTTACCCGGATTCTCGACAACGCAGAGGTTAAGGTCCGCTGAGTGGACTCCCTGCTCCTGGCGCTCCGCGTCATTGTGGCGCTCGGGGTTGTCATCGCGGCCATCTGGTTTCTGCGGCGGCGCAACTCGGCCGCGGGCAAAGACCGTCGCACACGCAAGCCCATCTTGCTTGTCGCGCGCCAGAACCTCGGGCCCAAGGTCAGTGTCGCCGTCGTCGACTTCGGCGGCAGGCGCTTCCTGCTCGGCGTCAGTGAGCACGGGGTCACCGTGCTGCACAACGAGGTGGAGCTCGTTCAGGAGACTGCCGCCGAGGCGGTTGCCGACCGTTCATACCAGTTCGCAAAGAAACTCACCGTCGCCGAAGGGGCGACCGCGGGGGGCGCGCCCACGCCAGTACGGCTCGCGCGAAACCCGGCGATCGATGCCGCATTCGCCGACTCCTCGTCGAGGCTCGCGGGCTCGGTGTTCTCCGCGGCGACCTGGAAGCAGGCCTGGGTCGCGATCCGGGCGGGCCGCTGATGTCGCGCAGCGCCACTCGCAGCTTCGTCACCAGTGCCACCGTCGCGCGTCGCGTCGGCATCGCGTCGACCGTCACGGTCATCACGGGATTCGGGCTGGCCCTGCTCGGGCCCGCACTCACGGCCACCGCCGCCAGCACCGTCATAGCGCCGACGCCCGTCCCGAGCCCGACCGCACCCTCGGTCGACGGGCTGATCCAGAGCACTCTCAACGGTCCCAACGGCACGCCCTCAGACAGCATCCTCGTCATCATCGGGATCACGCTGTTGTCGATCGCGCCCTCGCTCATCCTCATGGTGTCGTCGTTCACGAAGATTTTCGTAGTGCTCGCGATGACACGCAATGCCCTTGGGTTGCAGACCATCCCGCCGAACCAGGTGCTCGCCGGACTCGCCCTGTTCCTCTCCGTCTTCATCATGTGGCCGGTGATCTCTAACATCAACCTGCACGCGCTGCAGCCATACCTGAACGGTTCCATCGACCTGCAGCACGCGATCTCACTCGCGGAGACTCCGCTCCGACATTTCATGGTCGCGAACACCCGGCAGGAGGATTTAGCCCTGATGACTCGCGCCGCGGGTCGCGCCAACCCCTCATCACCGGGTCACGTGCCCCTCGCCACACTGATTCCCGCTTTCATGATCTCGGAACTCCGCTCGGCCTTCATCATCGGGTTCGTCATCTTCATTCCGTTCCTCGTCGTCGACATCGTGGTGTCGTCGTCGCTCATGGCGATGGGCATGATGATGCTTCCGCCCGTGATGGTGTCATTGCCATTCAAGATCCTGCTGTTCGTGCTCGTCGATGGCTGGGGGCTGCTCATCACCACGCTCGTCGGCAGCTACGGGGGCATCAAGTGAACCCGTCCAGCCTCATCGATATCGGCGTTCAGGCGCTGTTGACCGCCGGCGAACTGGCGGCCCCGATTCTTGTCACAGCCCTGGTTGTCGGCTTCGCGATCTCGGTCTTCCAGTCGATCACCCAGATCCAGGAGACCAGCCTCTCCTTCGTCCCGAAGGCGGTGGCCGTCTCAATCGCGCTGGTCATCTGTGGGCAATGGATGATCGCGGTGATCGTCAGCTTCACCACCAACCTGTTCCATCAGATCCCGTCGCTGATCGGCCACTGAAATGTCGCTGTTCGCATTCGGCTGGCTCGAGACCGTGCTCCTCGCGGGAGTCCGGATCGTTGCGTTCCTCTTGGTCGCACCGCCGTTCTCCCACGGGGCTATCCCCACCCGAGTCCGAGTCATGCTCGCACTCGGACTCGCGATCGCTGTCGCGCCGACGCTGGGGCAGCAGCAGCCACTCGACACCGGCGCCTTTCTCGAGAGGCTGATCATGCAGGTCATCGTCGGACTCGCGCTCGGCTTCGTGATCCAGCTTGCCTTCGCGGCGCTGCAGTCGGCCGGCGGCCTGATCGACCTGTTCGGCGGCTTTCAACTGGCCCAGGGGTACGACCCGCAGTCGCTTGTCAACGGCGCTCAGTTCACCCGGCTGTTCCAGATCACGGCGATCGCCCTGCTGTTCACCACGAACGGCTACCAGATGGTCGTGGCAGGGGTCACCCGATCCTTCACTGCCATCCCAGTGAGCGGCGCGCCCGACTTCTCGGTGATGGGGGGAGCGCTAGCGAAGGGCTTCGGCCAGATGTTCCTCGCCTCCGCGCAGATTGCCGGGCCGCTCATCCTCGTGCTCTTCCTCGCGGATGCCGGCCTCGGCCTACTGACTCGGGTCGCGCCGGCGCTCAACGCCTTCTCGCTCGGCTACCCGCTGAAGATCTTGATCACCATCTCGTTCGCGGGCGTAGTCTACGTGCTCCTGCCCGGGGTCGTCTCGTCTGTCCTGGACTCCGGGATGGGCATGCTCGGACGCGTCGGATAATGGCGGATTCGCAGGAACGCACCGAACAGGCGACCGAGAAGCGCGCACAGGAGGTCCGTCGCAAGGGCGAGCTGTCCAGTTCGAAAGATCTCGGAGCCTGGCTCTCGGTCGGGGCCGCCGCCGCCGCGATGCCAGCGCTCATCGAGGCGGTGCGGTCCAACGCGCAGAGCCAGTTCGCACTCGTGGGGCAGGTGATCGACGACCCGACACCAGCGCGCGCGCTGCAGATGCTCAACACCGGCTTCGGCAGCATCATCCCGACGCTCTCGCCGATCTTCGCCTCCGTGGTCATCGCGGTCGTAGCGGGCGCCGCATTGCAGGGCGGCCCACACATCAAGACGTTCTCAGTCTCGTTCAAGAGCTTCGATCCGATCGCGGGCCTCAAGCGCATCTTCGGCACACAGGCGCTCTGGGAAGGCGCGAAGGCCCTCCTCAAGACCGCCGTGGTCGGGCTGGTGCTGGTCAGCGTGATCCAGAGTGTGGTTCCGCAACTGATCGGCTCTGGCTTCCTGCCGCTCAACGAGGTCATCGGTATCGCGGGGTCGAGTTTGACGGTGCTGCTGGAAACGGCCGTCCTCGCTGGCCTCGTGGTTGCCGGGCTCGACGTGCTGGTCATCCGCCGCCGCAATCTCAAACGCATGCGGATGTCGAAGCGCGAGGTAAAAGACGAGAACAGGAGCTCAGAGGGCGACCCGCTGATCAAGGGCCAGCGCCGCGCGCGGGCCTTCGCGATGAGCCGCCGCCGGATGATGGATGCGGTCGGCACCGCGGACGTCGTGGTGTTGAACCCGACCCACATCGCCGTTGCCCTGAAGTACGAGCCCGGCAAGTCCGCACCGCGCGTCGTGGCGAAGGGGGTCGACGAGGTCGCCACCCGGATTCGCGAGAATGCCACAGCGCATCGCATCCCGATGGTTCACGATATTCCGCTCGCCCGCACGCTCAACAAGGTCTGCGAGGTTGGCGACGAGATCCCGCAAGAGCTGTACAGCGCCGTGGCTCAGGTTCTGGCCTTCGTCTTCGCCCTGAAGTCCCGCGGCGCCGCGCGGGGTGTGCACAAGCTCGCCTCGTCCACCGTCCTGGTCTGACAGCAAGGAGTCCATAGTGAGAAAGAATCTGCCGACATACGCCGTCCCGGTTGGGGTGGTGGGAATCGTGCTGCTGCTGGTGGTGCCAATCCCTGCCTGGTTGCTGGACATTCTCATCGTCATCAACATCATGTTTGCGCTGCTGATCCTGCTGACCACGATGTTCGTCAAGAAGCCATTGGACTTTTCGGTCTTCCCATCGCTACTGCTCGTGGCGACGCTGTTCCGGCTGGGGCTGAACGTGGCATCCACTCGGCTGGTGCTGAGCACCGGGTATGCGGGGCAAGTGATCGGATCGCTCGGTCAGGTGGCGGTCGGCGGATCGCTGATCATCGGGGCGGTCATCTTCCTGATTCTCGTCGTCATCCAATTCGTCGTTGTGACCAAGGGTGCGGAGCGTGTGGCCGAGGTCGGCGCCCGCTTCACTCTGGACGCGATGCCTGGCAAGCAGATGGCGATCGACGCCGACCTGAACGCGGGAACCATCACCGAGGCCGAAGCACGCCGCCGCCGAGCCGAGGTCTCGGCCGAGGCGGACTTCTACGGGTCGATGGATGGCGCATCGAAGTTCGTGAAGGGCGACGCGATCGCGGGCATCGTCATCATCATTATCAACATCATCGGCGGGATCGCGATCGGGATGTTCCAGAACGGCATGGCGATCGGCGACGCGGTCAACAAGTACACGCTGCTGACAATCGGTGACGGACTGGTCAGCCAGATCCCAGCGCTGCTCATGGCGGTCTCCACGGGCATGATCGTGACCCGGTCGAACGTGGACGCGGACATGGGGTCGATGACCTCGGCGCAGCTGTCGCAGTCGCGCGTCGCGGTGCTCGTCGCTGGCTGCGCCGCCATCGCGCTGGCGCTGATTCCGGGGATGCCGGTGATTCCGTTCCTCGTCATTGGTTTGAGTCTCATCGTCGCGTCGCGGCGCATCGGTGCGCGGCAGCGCCGAGAGGCGATTGCCGCGGAGACCAGCGGCCAGGCACCCACCGCAAACCCCGACAGCCCCGAGAACCTCATCGAGCAGATGCGGGTGCACGCCCTCGAGGTGCTGCTCGCGCCCGACCTGGTTGAGCTCGCGTCGGGCGCCGGCGATGATCTGCTCTCGCGGGTGCGTGCGCTGCGTCGCCGCCTCGCGATGGAACTCGGAATGGTGGTGCCGCCGGTGCGCACCCGCGACAGCCTTGACCTGCCGGCATCCACCTATCTCATCAAGGTTGCGGGGACTGAGGCTGGACGCGGCATCGCCCCACCCGGCAAGGTGCTGGCGCTCGGGGACGCCCTGGATGCTCTGCCGGGCATCTCGACGGTCGATCCGGTGTTCGGTCTGGCGGGGAAATGGATCCCCGCGGAACTTCGTCACGGAGCCGAGCTCGGGGGTGCGACGGTGATCGATCGCGCCTCGGTGATCATCACCCACCTGTCATCGGTGATCACGAACAACGCGGCCCGCCTACTCAGCCGGGAGGACGTGCGGGTGCTCACCGACGGCGTCAAGTCGATCAATCCCTCGGCAGTCGACGAGTTGATCCCGTCGCTGCTGTCCCTGGCCGAGGTGCAGCGCGTGCTGCAAGGGCTGCTGTCCGAAGGCGTCCCGATCAACGACCTGTCGCGCATCTACGAGGCACTTGCGCTGCGGGCTCGGGTGTCCACCGATGCGGACGGCCTGATCGAGTCAGCCAGGGCAGCGCTTGGTCCTGTCCTCGCGGAACGTCACCTCAAGGACGCAACGCTGCGAGTCATCATGATCGAGCCGCTGCTGGAGCAGGCCATGCTCGAGGGACTGCGCCCGTCGGAGCAGGGACCACAGATCGTGCTCGATGCGGACCGCCTACACGCCATAATGACCTCGCTCGTGGAGGCGCGCACGGCCGCAGAGGCGGGCGGCGATCCCGCCGTCATCGCGTGCGCTCCGGCGCTGCGTTCGGCCGTGCGTCGGCTGTTTGCGCCCAACCCGGGCGATCTCCCCGTGCTCTCCTACTTAGAGGTCACCTCGGCGCACCCCCGAATCGAAACGGTGGGGGTGATCCGTGCCGTCGATCAGATTGCCGTTTGACGAGCTGTCGCCTGACGAACTGTCCGCCCGTGTGCAGTCAGAGTTCGGTGCATCCGCGCGGATCGTGTCGGCCTCCGAGGTGCGAGTTGGCGGGGTCGGCGGCTTCTTCGCGCGCCGCTACCTCGACATCGTGGTCGATGTCGCACCCGCCTCAGGATCGCAGCCCAAACGGCCAAACGCGGTCGGCCTCGCAGCGCTGCTTGATCAAGCCGACCGGGTCGAACGGGCGGAAATGCCGCCCGTCGGCGTGCCTGTGATCCCGGCTGTCTCGACACAGACCGACGACTTCGCCCGGCTGATGTCGGAGCTGCGCTCGTATGCGGAGGTGCCAAATGCTGGCATGATCGTGTCTGCCGGAGCCCCCGCGCTGCACGACACACCCGGCGGCATTGTACTGTTCATCGGGCTCGGCGACGACGCCATGCTGGTGGCCCGTTCGCTGGCCCACGGCGTTGGCTCATCCGAGCTGCGAATGGGCGGCCGCATCCTCGGCGACGCGCTGCCCCGCGTGGATGACCGGCGCCAGGCGGCCGCGTTTCGGGCTCAGTGCATCCGGTCCGGCTCCATGGGGCTGCTGGCCTGGAGCATCGGACTGGGCGCCTCGGACGTGCAGGCTGGCCTGCCGACCCTTCGCGCCATCGATGCCGACCAGATCTGGATCGTCGTCGACGCCTCGCGCAAATCCGAGGACACGGTGGCGTGGGTCAGCCTGGTGCGCGGCGGCGTACCCGCCCAGGCCATTGCGGTGCTGCACGGCGTCGAGACCAGAACCCCGGACACGGTCAGCCGCCTCGGGCTGCCCGTGGGGTGGTCCGACACGTTGGGATAGGCTGACGATGTGCTGGTCCTGACGCGTAAACGTGGGGAGCGGATCCTCGTCGGAGACGACATCGTCATCACCATTCTCGAGATCAAAGGTGACGCCATCCGCATCGGAGTTGACGCGCCCTCCGGGGTGCGCATCCAACGGCACGAAGTGATCGACGCGATCGCCGCGGCCAACGTCGCGGCGGCCGGAACGCCGGATGTCGCCGCCGACCTTGCGGCGCTGCTGGCGAACCGGAGTCAGCCCGAGAGCTGATGGCATCGGAACTTCGAGTTACGGAACCGGTGCCGCCGTCGAAGATGACCCGCTGATCCACCTTTCGGAGTTGCTGACCGTCCCGAAGGCATCTAAGAGCGAGGGCGTCACCCTCCCAACCGGCGCGCTCGGGCCGTCGCCAGCCGGTTCAGCGGGTGCACTCAGTGCAACGCGTGCTCCCGGCGCACTCAGTGCAACGAGCGCAACCGACAGGGCGGCGGCGGCCTGGTGGCGCAGCTCGAGCCGGCAGCCGACGCACGCGCGGAGCACCTCATGACGTTCTCAATCGACGAGCACTCGGCGTTCCCCCCGTTCGAGCAGCTGCGGGCGCAGGTGCTCTCGGGGATCGCCGACGGTTCGTTGCCCGCCGGAACTCGCCTGCCCACCGTGCGAGCGCTCGCGTCGGAGTTGGGCCTGGCTGTCAACACGGTCGCCCGTAGCTACCGGGAGCTTGAGGCGGCCGGTGCTATCGAGACCCGCGGCCGCAACGGCACGTTCATCTCCCTGTCGACGGATGCCCTTGCTCACGCCGCCCAGGAGGCTGCCACCGCCTACTCGGCGCGCATCCGGGCCCTGGGTGTCAGCCCGGATGCCGCGCTCGACTACGTGCGGGCTGCCCTCGGTTGAGAGACCGAGGGCTCCGGCTCCGGCATCCGGACTTATCAAATGCAGGAGTGGCGGAGCGGCAGATGCCACTTCCGTGTCATCCAGCTACCACACGCCCCATCCGCTCCTGCATTTCGCAACTTCGAACGCGCGCCGGGCGGTAGCCGCGGCGCAACGAATGAGCTCAGTGCCCCATGCGGTCGGAGTCGACCCCGGCATCCGGTCCCTGCGAGAGCGTCGCGAGTTGCGCGAGGTCGTCGGCGTCGAGTTCGAAGTCGAAGATCGCGAGGTTGTCGGCCATCCGGGAACGGGTCGCGCTCTTGGGGATCGCGACCAACCCGTTCTGCACGTGCCAACGGAGCACGACTTGGGCGGGCGACTTGCTGTGCTTCTCCCCGAGCGCCGTGATCGCCGGGTCGCCGAGCAGCGGCGCGCCCTCGCCGCCGAGCGGACTCCACGACTCGATGACGATCCCGTGCGCGTTGTCGAAGGCGCGCGACGACTCGCGCGGGATCGCGGGGCTGATCTGCAACTGATTGACCGCGGGCACGATCCCGGTCTCGGCCAGCAGCACCTCGAGGTGAGCCGGCGTGAAGTTGGACGTGCCAATCGCCCGCGCGAGCCCTCCGGCCATGAGCTTCTCGAAGGTGCGCCAGGTGCTGACGAACTCGCCGCGTTTCGGCAATGGCCAGTGAATGAGCAGCAGGTCAACGTAGTCGAACTTCAGCCGATCGAGGGCCGCCGCCAGCCCGCCGATCGCCCGGTCGTCGCCCTGGAACTCGCCGTCGAGCTTCGTCGTGACGAACCAGTCCGCGCGGGCGAGCCCGGAACGCCGCACGCCCTCGCCGACGCCGGTCTCGTTGCCGTACCTGGTGGCAGTGTCGACGTGCCGGTAGCCGATTTCGGCGGCGGCGACCACGGCATCCGCAACTTCGGCGTCGTTCAGCGGCCACGTACCGAGTCCTAGCTGCGGAATGGTCGCGCCCGTGTTGAGGGTGATATTCGGGATGATGCGGCTCATGAGTTCAGCCTAGGAGCGCTCCGGCGGCGCGGCGCGCGCTCAGAGCGCAAGCCCGATCATTCCGCGGTCCGGGTTGCCGAAGCGGTGCGCGGTGATCGAGACGGCTTGCTCGCGCAGGAAGGGCAGTAGCTCAAGCCGCCCTGCTGGAGTGACCGGGCCGGCCCAGACGGCGACATCCGGGGTGCCGTCGATTGCGGTCGCGAGCGCGTCGGCAGTCGTCGAGCCGGGCGCCGAGATCAGACGGATGCGGCTGGGCAGCTTGGTGCGCACGCGCGTGGCGAACGCGGCGTCGCCTTCTATTGAGACCGACTCGATGCCGAACACCAGCTCGCCGCCGAGATCGGTTGCGCCGATCAGCGGCAGCAGACCGGACGGTAACGGGATCGCGGAACTGATGCGCACGTTGGCCCGTGCCAGCACGCCGGCGGCGAGCACGCGTACGAACTCAGCGAGCGAGCCGCCCTCGGCGAGGCGGATCGTGGTGGTTGCCGCCCGGTAGCGGAACACGTTGCGCTCCACCTCGAGCGCCGACACGTCACGGGCAACCGCGAACTCCCCGGCCCAGGCATCCCGGTCCGAGAGCGCACCACGGCGCACCGCCTCGAACTCGGCGTAGTCGATGGCTGGCTGGGAGGCCTCGATGATCGCGCTCACCCGGGCGTCGAGGTCGTCGAGATGCAGCTCGCCACTCGGGGCGGCGGCATCCGGGGTCCAGGAGCCGAGCACGAGGAGGGTGTTCGGGCCGCCGGCCTTGGCGCCGGGGCCGACAGTGGACCGCTTCCAGCCGCCGAACGGCTGGCGACGCACGATCGCGCCGGTGATGGGACGGTTGACGTAGAGGTTGCCGGCCTGCACGCCGCCCAGCCAGGTCGTGACCTCGGCAGGATCGAGCGAGTGGATACCGGCCGTCAGCCCGTAGGCGACCGCATTCTGCAGCGCCATGGCTTCTTCCAGCGATGAGGCCTCCATGATCCCGAGCACCGGGCCGAAGTACTCGGTCAGGTGGAACTCGCTGCCGGGGGCGACCCCGTCGCGAACACCCGGCGACCACAGCTTGTCGGTCTCGTCGAGCTGGCGCGGCTTGACGACCCAACTCTCGCCCTCGGCGAGCGTGGTGAGGCCGCGCGCGAGCTTCCCGGAGACCGGCTCGATGACCGGCCCCATTTGGGTGGCGGGATCGAGTGGATAGCCGACCGCGAGCGTCGCGGTGGCGTCGGCCAGCTGGCGACGGAAGCGCTCCGACTTGGCGACCGAGCCGACCAAGATCACGAGTGAAGCCGCCGAGCACTTCTGCCCGGCGTTGCCGAAGGCGCTCTTGACGACGTCGCTGACGGCGAGGTCGAGGTCGGCACTCGGCGTGACGATGATCGAGTTCTTGCCGCTGGTCTCGGCCAGCAGCGGGAGTCCGGGCTTCCAGGATCGGAACAGTGCGGCCGTCTCGTAGCTCCCGGTGAGCACCACGCGCCCAAGCTCAGGGGCAGTCACGAGCGCGCGGCCGACCTCGTTCTCCTCGACGTCGATGAAGCCGAACACCTCGCGCGGAATACCCCCCTCCCAGATCGCCTCGGCCAGCACGGCGCCGCTCCGACGGGCTTGCGGTGCGGGCTTAAGCAGCACAGCGCTCCCGGAGGCGAGAGCCGACAGCACTCCGCCAGCTGGGATCGACACGGGAAAGTTCCACGGCGGCACGACGAGCGTGAGCGCCTCAGGGTGGAACGTTGCTCCATCGATGCTGTCGAGTTCGCGCGCGCGAGCCGCGTAGTAGCGGGCGAAGTCGACGGCCTCGCTGACCTCGACATCCGCCTCGGCAATGGTCTTGCCGGTCTCGGCCGCCATGACCTCGATCAGCCGACCTCGGAAGACGGCGAGCACTTCGCCCACGTTGTCGAGGAGGTCGGCACGGTCGGAGGCGCTGGTACGGCCCCAGTCCCGTCCCGCAGCAGCGGCCGCCGCGATGCGGGACTGCAGAACGGGCAACTCGGTTACGCGGGAGGCCGCGAGCGTGGCGAGACCCAACTCCGTGTTCGCGCTGCGCTCAAGCACCGCGCACGCCCACTCGCGGTTGATTGCGATGGCTGGGTCGGTGTCCGGCTCGTTGTCGAAGGCGAGGGCACTCTCGGGCAGCGCGGGGTTCAGTCGGTTCTGCACGCGCCGAGCGGGCGGCACCTCGTCATCCAGGTCCCGCAGCGACGCGGCGAACCGGTCGGCCTCGCGTGCAAAAATTTCGCCGTCGTTAAGCTCGAACACCCCTGACATGAAGTTTTCGCTCGACGCGTTCTCTTCGAGGCGGCGCACAAGATAGCTGATCGCCGAATCGAACTCGCCCGGATGCACGACCGGCGTGTAGAGCAGCAGCCCACCGGTCTCCGTCCGCACCGCGGAAGCCTGAGCGGTCGCCATGCCGAGCAGCATCTCGATCTCGACTCGGTGCTGCACGCCGCGTCCGGTGGCCAGGAGCCACGCGAAGGCGAGGTCGAACAGGTTGTGGCCCGCGACACCGATGCGCACGGCGTCCGTGTTCTGCGGGGTGAAGGCACGCACCAGGAGGCGCTTGTAGTTGGAGTCAGTTTGCTGTTTGGTCGACCAGGTGGCGAGCGGCCAGCCGTGCACGGTCGCGTCGACGTGCTCCATCGCGAGGTTGGCGCCCTTGACGATGCGCACCTTGATGCCGGCACCGCCCTCGGCGACCCGCTGGCGCGCCCATGTGGTGAGGTGATCCAAGGCAGCGACCGAGTCCGGCAGGTACGCCTGCAGCACGATGCCCGCCTCTAGGCGCTTCAGCGCGGGCTGCTCGAGCAGGGCGGTGAAGACCGCGATCGTGAGGTCGAGATCGCGGTACTCCTCCATGTCGAGGTTGATGAACTTGGTCGACCTGGATACTGCAGCCTGCTCGTACAGCGGCGTCAGCCGCTCGACCACGCGCGTCACGGTCTCGTCGAAACCCCACATCGAGAGCTGGCTGACGACCGAGGAGACCTTCACGGACACGTAGTCGACGTCGTCCCTGGCCAGCAACTCTTGGGTTCCGGCCAGACGCCCGCGCGCCTCCCTGTCGCCCAGCACAGCCTCCCCGAGCAGGTTCACATTGAGCCGGATGCCGCGAGTGCGCAGGGTGCGCAGCGTCTTACCGAGCCTCTTCGGATCGGCGTCGACCACGAGGTGCGCCACCATGCGCCGCAGCACGGCGCGCGAGATCGGGATGATCGGCCACGGGAAGATCCGTGCGAAACCGCCACCGAGGGCGATGGCGGCCCGCAGGTACCAGGGCAGAAAACGCGGGATCCTGCGAGCCAGTAACTCGAGGTTCTTGGCGGCAACTCGGATGTCCTCGGGGCGCACCACCTTGTCGACGAAGCCGAGGGTGAACTCGAGTCCGCGCGGGTCTTTGAGCACCCCGGCGAGGCGCTGCGCACTCGGATCGGGTTTCACGTCGGCACTTGACTTCAGCCAGCGGCGTACCAGCGCGACGGTGTCCTCGGCGCTCGGGATCCCATCGGTCGACGGATGGCTCGGCGGCACGTTCAGCTCGAAGGTCACGCCCCAGTCTCGCTGAGCGCGGGTGATCCGGTAGGTAATTCAGGACCGGGAAGCAGTTTTTGTGCAATTTTGGCTCGATTCCGGCAATTCTGCCTGGACCACGCACAGATCAGGGTCAGCGGGACGCGGACCCAGCGCGCAAAAACCCAGACCCGTGAACCCCTCTCCCGAGTAATATCTCCGCCATGGCGACCGACGAGGTACTGAGCGATCAGGACTGGGTGGTCTGGCGCGACTTCATGACGATGAGCAGTCAACTTTCCCGTGAGCTGGACCGTCGGCTGCAGAGCGACGCCGGCATCTCGCACGCCGACTACTCGGTGCTCCTCGTGCTGCAGCAGGCCAGCAACCATCAACTGCGCACCGGCGAACTCGCCGAACTTCTGGCCTGGGAGAAGAGCCGAGTCTCGCATCAGGTGGCCCGCATGGAGGCGCGCGCGCTCGTCTCGCGCGCCGAGTGCGACACCGACGGTCGTGGCACCTGGATCGCGCCCACCACCGAGGGGCGCCGCGTGCTGCTTGGTGCGATGCGCAATCACAACGCGGCCATCCGCGAACTCTTCTTCGACGTGCTTCGCCAGGACCAGCGGGTGGCCTTCGGCGACGCCTCGCTGCACGTGCTCGACAAGCTCAACCCCGAGGCGTGCGTCATCGCTAGCGAATACGGCCTACCGACGAGCCGCACGACCGCAGCAGCGTAGCGATTTCCGGCACCACGCGCTACCGAGATCACACAGTGGCCTGACGACTGAAGGTCCGGATGCCAGAGTCTCCTGAGCCGCCAGCCTTCGTGCCCTGTCCGCTACCGGCGACAGTTATCGACGATCGTCATGCGCGGTCCGTGCCGTTCGTAGCCGATGCCGGCCGCCTCGATGAGGCGCACGACCCGCTGCCGGTGGCCGCGCCACGGCTCGAGCAGCTCCATCATCCGGTCGTCGTCGACGCGCTCGCCGATCAGCGCCCAGCCCACCCGCTTGCTCACATGGAAGTCGCCGACGCTCACAGCATCCGGGTCGCCGTGCGAGCGCTGCAGCGTCTCGGCAACCGTCCAGACGCCGACGCCCGGGATCCCGCGGAGCTTACGCATGGCATCCGGGATAGTGTCGCCGGCCGCGCGCTCGAGCGCCTCACCGACCCGCACCACACTCATGATCGTTCCGGAACGCTGGGGCCCGACCCCGGCTCGATGCCATTCCCACGACGGAACCCGCCGCCAGACCGCGGGCGACGGCGCGACCCGCATGCCGAGCGGCGCTGGACCCGGCGCGGGGTCGCCGTGTCGAAGAACCAACTCGCGCCAGGCGCGCTTCGCTTCGATGCCGGTGACCTTCTGCGCGAGCACGGTGGGAATGAGGAACGGCAGGATGCGGGCAGCTCGGGTCAGCCGTAGCCCCCGCGTACGGTGGTGCAGTTCGGCCACGAGCGGATGGGCGCTCGGATCGAAACCGGTGTCGTCGTCATCCGCACCGAGCAGCGCCGGGACTCCGGCGATCGCGTGCTCCGCGCCCGGCCCCCACGATGCGGCGTCGATGCCACCCGCCCGGGAGTGGAGGTGCAGGCTGGCGGCACCGGCGGGGGTGGCCATCGTGAGCCAGGTGCCCCCGGCGTCCCTTCGGATGGTCGGATCCGCGCTGCCTTGCCCGAGCGGACCGAGCGTCAGGTGCAGCGACACCTCGAACCTGGGCTCGTAGCGGGTGCGGATCGGATCCATCGGGGCGAGCCTAGCCGCGACCACGGACGCCGGCGGCTCCCTGACGCACTCCGACCGGGACAAAACACGGCAGGATGGTGATTCATGAGCATCGGCATCCTCACCAGCGGCGGCGACTGCCCCGGCCTGAACGCCGTGATCCGCGCGGCGGTCTTCACCGGAATCAAGTTGCACGACATGGAGTTCGTCGGCTTCCGCAACGGCTGGAAGGGCGTCATCGATGGCGACATCATGCCGCTGGCCCGCCCTCAGGTGATGGGGATCTCGAAGCAGGGCGGCACGATCCTCGGCACCTCACGCACCAATCCCTTCGAAGCGGGCGGTGCGGAGCGTGTCGCGGAGGTCATGGAGGAGAACGGCGTCGAAGCCCTCATCGCGATCGGCGGCGAAGGCACCCTTGCGGCCGCCAAGCGGTTGACGGATGCCGGCATCAAGATCGTGGGCGTACCGAAGACGATCGACAACGACCTCTCGGCCACGGACTACACCTTCGGATTCGACACCGCCGTACAGATCGCCACCGAGGCGATGGACCGACTCCGCACTACCGGCGATTCGCACGGCCGCTGCATGGTGGCCGAAGTCATGGGCCGCCATGTCGGCTGGATCGCATTGCACTCGGGCATGGCGGCCGGCGCGCACGCGATCCTCATCCCGGAGCAGCGCACCAGCATCGAGCAGATCTGCGAGTGGGTGCAGTCCGCCCACGACCGCGGCCGCGCTCCGCTGATCTGCGTCGCCGAGGGCTTCAAGCTCGACACCATGGATGACGCGCACTCCGAGCGCGGGCTCGACGCCTTCGGTCGTCCACGACTCGGTGGGATCGGCGACCAGCTCGCACCCGAGGTCGAGGCCCGCACCGGGATTGAGACGCGCGCGACGACGCTCGGCCACATCCAGCGCGGGGGCACGCCGAGTGCATACGACCGCGTGTTGGCGACTCGGTACGGGATGGCGGCGATCGCGTCGATCCGGTCCGGCCACTGGGGTCGCATGGTCGCGCTGCGCGGCACCCAAATCGTGCACGTACCCTTCGAGGACGCGCTCGGCCGCCTGAAGGTCGTTCCGCAGAGCCGCTACGACGAAGCCGCCGTCCTCTTCGGGTAGCGCCGGATAGTGCAAGACTGACCGCATGAGCGGTGTCTTCCTGGTCATCGGAGCAATGTTCGCGGGCCTCGCGGCGCTGATCCACGTCTTCATCTTCGCGTTCGAGAGCGTGCTCTGGAGTCGTCCCGCAACCTGGAAGCGCTTCGGACTGATGTCGCAGGAGGCGGCGGACACCGTGCGGCCGATGGCATACAACCAGGGCTTCTACAACGTGTTCCTCGCGCTTGGCGCGGGCGCCGGACTCGTGATGATCGGGTCCACCAAGGTACGGGGCGAAGGCATCGCGCTCGCCATCTTCGTCTGCCTCAGCATGCTGCTCGCCTCGGTGGTACTGATCACCTCGAACCCCAGGCTGGCTCGGGCCGCGGCGACGCAGGGCGTCGCTCCGTTGATCGCGCTCATCTTCCTGGTGCTCTCGCTGACCGCCGCGTGACTTCTGAGAAGCGCGCGCGCCTTCTTTGGGGGACGGCGGCCAGATTCCCGCTGTCGTATGGTGGGAGTGCTGTCTCGGGGGAGGCGGGAAATCACAGAGCCGGGGGGCAGCGCACGATGGGACAGAAATCTCGCACTTGGTTCGGGCACCGGTTCGTGAGCGTCACGCTCTCGATCGGCGTCGTGGCCGCGGGGCTGCTCGTGATGCCGACGTCGGCGCAGGCGGCGACGACGGTGGCGGTTCCGACCGCGATTGCCAAGATTTTGGCGGACACTAACGCACTGCGCGCGGCGGGCGGCCTGGCCCCTCTGGTCGAGAACTCAGCGATGGATGCTGTCGCACAATCCTGGTCGCTCCAGATGTATACGGCGGGAGCGCTCACGCATAACCCTGGCTACTCCACGCAGATCCCGGCCGGATGGACCTCGGCTGGCGAGAACATCGCCAGTGGTTACAGCTACGACACGGTGGTCGCCGCCTGGCACGCCTCGGCGGGTCACTACGCGAACATCATGGGCGGCTACACCGACATCGGAATCGGGTACTACGAGCTCAACGGCCAGACCTATTTCACGCAGGACTTCGGGAAATACGCCGCGCACGTCACTGTGCCGCCGCCTCCGGCGCCGCCGAGCCCGCCCCTGGCCGCTCCGACTCTTACTCCCGCTCCGACTCGTTCTCCCGCCGCCGTGGCGTCCGCCCCGGTCGTCGTGGCTGCCGCGCCGGCACCCGTGGTCGCGCCGGCACCCGAGGCCGCGCCAGCGCCAGCACCCGTGGCTCGTACGCTGATGCGGTGCGTGCAGTGGTCACACCACCAGTGCACTCGCTCGGTGGCCGAGAAGCCGCACGTCGTCAAGCACCGGGTCCATCGCCACACCGTGCGTCAACTCTGACCGCTCGATTCGAACGAACCGGGCTCAGACGACCGCCGAGGCCGCCGCACGTGCAGCCCCGGGGAGTGCACTGACGACACGATCCAGTACCCGGTCGTCGTGCGCAGCCGACAGGAACCACGCCTCAAACACGCTCGGCGGCAGGCTGACTCCGGCGTCGAGCATGGCGTGGAAAAAGGCTCGGTAGCGGAAGACGTCCTGCGCTCGGGCATCCGCGAAGTTGCGTACCGGTTCGGCGCGGAATGCCACCGAGAACAGGCTGCCGGCGCGCGGGATCACATGGGCGACCCCCTCGGCGTCGAGCGCATCGTGTAGGGCACCGGCCACGACATCCGCTGCATGATTCACGCGCGCGTACACCTCGGGCGTGGCGTTCGTGAGAGTGGCGATCCCCGCCGCGACGGCAATCGGGTTCCCGCTGAGAGTGCCGGCCTGATACACCGGGCCGAGCGGCGCAAGCTGGTCCATGATGGCCGCACGGCCTCCGAGTGCCGCGAGCGGAAGACCACCGCCCAGCACTTTGCCGAAGGTCACGATGTCGGGGACCCAGCCGGCGCCGTCCGGTACGACGCGCGCAGCCTCGAGACCCCACCAGCCAGCCGGACCGACCCGGAACCCGGTCAGCACCTCATCCACGATCAGCAGTGCGTCGTTCTCATGCGCGATCGTCGACAGCGCGCGGTTGAAGCCTCGAACAGGCGCGAGCACGCCAGCGTTGGCCCCAGCCGCCTCGGTGATGATGGCCGCGATGCGACCCGGATGCGCCGCGAACGCCGCGCGGACCACCTCCAGATCGTTGTACGGCAACACAAGCGTGAGCGCGGCGATGTCGGCGGGAACTCCCGCGGACCCGGGCAGCCCCAGGGTCGCCAGTCCCGAACCCGCCTCCGCCAGAAGTCCATCGGAATGCCCGTGGTAGTGCCCGGCGAACTTGATCAGCAGGTCACGACCGGTCGCGCCGCGGGCAAGCCGGATGGCGGTCATCGTCGCTTCGGTGCCCGTCGACACCAGGCGCAGCTTCTCGATACCTCGCACTCCGTCGACGCACAGTCGGCTTCGCACCAACTCTGCCAGTTCGGTCTCACCGGGCGTCGACGCGCCGAAGCTCAGCCCGCGCAATGCGGCCTGCTGCACGGCGTGCACGACAGCCGGATGGGCGTGCCCAAGCAGCGCGGTACCCCACGAACTCACCAGGTCGACATACTCGCGGCCCTCGACATCGGTCACGATCGCGCCACGCGCCGCGACCAGGAAGCGCGGCGTCCCGCCGACTGAGCCGTAGGCCCGAACCGGCGAGTTCACGCCCCCCGGGATCGCGGCCTTCGCGCGCACGAACGCTGCCTCGTTGCCGACAGCGCGGATGGATCCGGTGGTATTTGCCGCGTTCACGCTCGGGTCCACCGTTCTGCAGCCTCAATAGCCCAATACGTGAGCACCGCTTCGGCGCCCGCCCGACGGATGCTCGTGAGGGTTTCGTCGATCGCCCGCTCGCGGTCGATCCAGCCGTGCGCCGCCGCGGCCTCAAGCATCGCGTACTCGCCGCTCACCTGGTAGGCCCAGACCGGGATCGGGCTTTCTGCCGCGGCATCTGCAAGAACATCGAGGTACGACAGCGCGGGCTTGACCATGACGACGTCCGCGCCCTCTTCGACGTCGAGCAGCACCTCGCGTGCCCCCTCGCGACGGTTGGCAGGATCGAGCTGGTAAGCGCGACGATCACCCTGCAGCGACGAGTCGACGGCTTCGCGAAAAGGTCCGTAGAACGCCGAAGCGTACTTGGCGGCGTAGCCGAGGATCGCGGTGTCGGTGTGGCCTGCGGCATCGAGCGCGTCGCGCACGGCGGCCACCTGGCCGTCCATCATGCCGCTGAGTCCGAGCAGAGCGGAGCCCGCGTCGGCCTGCGCGAGACCCATGTCGCGGTAGCGCACCAGACTCGCGTCGTTGTCGACGCGGCCCGCGGCATCCAGAACGCCACAGTGGCCGTGATCGGTGAACTCGTCGAGGCAGAGGTCGGTCTGCACGACGAGTGCATCGCCCACCTCGGCGACGGCGATGCGGGTCGCCGCGTTCAGGATCCCGCCGGGGTCGGTCGCCCCCGTGCCGGTTGCGTCCTTGTGCCCTGGCACACCGAAGAGCATCACTCCGCCAATACCCGCGCGGGCGGCGCGCTGGAGCTCGGCCCGGAAGGAATCAAGCGAGTGCTGCACCACTCCCGGCATCGAGCCGATAGGGACGGGCTCGGCGACGCCCTCTCGGATAAACATCGGCAGAATCAGCTCGGCCGGGTGCACACGGGTCTGCTGCGTCAGGCGGCGCAAAGCGGGGGTGGCCCGCAGGCGCCGCGGGCGGATCACGGGTCGGAGCGGCGAGGACAGCGCGCCCGGCTCGCCCCGAAGTTCTCCGGTCATTCGGTCTCCGCGTATTCGACGAGTCCGGCGATCAGCGAGTCGGCGGAGCGCTCCTCGGCGATCACGTGCACGGGCAGCCCGGCGGCGCGCGCGTCGAAGGCGGTGCGTGGGCCGATGCACGCAACGACCGTGAGATCCGGGAGCGGAGCGAGCTGCGTCGCCAGTTGACGGGCCACACTTCCCGAAGTGACCAGCACGGCGCGGATCCGACCGGATGCAACATCCGCCGCCACCTCGGTAGTCACGGGCACGCCGACGGTGCGATAGGCCGTGACGAACTCGACCGCGAAGCCGAGTTTGGAGAGGCCGGCGACCAGGGTCGGCTCGGCGATGTCCGACTGCGGGATCAGCACGCGTCCCCGGATTTCGCTGGCCGGCCACTCCTTGACCAGCCCGCGTGCGGAGTTGTCGCTGCCGGGGATGAAGTCGACCCGGTAGCTGGCGAGCGAGAGCGCCGCGGCGGTGGTCTCGCCGACGGCTGCGATCCGTGTCTTTTCGGGCACCCGCGTTCCTTGGCTGGTGAGCACGTCGACGGTGGTCGCGCTGGTGATCACGATCCAGTCGAACTGGCCGTCCTCCAGTTCGTGGAGGGCGTTACTCAGCGCCGACGGGTCCTCGGCGCTGGCGAAGTTGATGAGGGGCGCGATTACCGGAATCGCCCCGAAGCGACGCAAAGTGGCCGAGACGCCGTCGCCCCACTTGCCCCCGCGGGGCACCAGCACGCGCCAGCCAGCCAGCGGTTTCTCCTTGCTCACTCGGAACCCCCTGGTCCGCGGATGTCGCGGCTCGCGCTCAGTGGCGCCAACTCCGCCGCACCTTTCGCCAGCAGTTCGTCGGTGATCCTTTTCGCCAGCTCGCCGATCGGGTCGGTGACGTCCTCGGGATAGAGCGCGTGAGAGCTCGTGACGTACTCCGCGCCGTCCTCGCGGTAGACGCGCGCGCTGACGAACAATAGCCCCTCGTCGTGGATCGCGTGCACGCCGAGCGGGGCGGCACAGCCGGCCTCGAGCAGGGCGAGCACTGCGCGCTCGGCTTCAGCGGTGAGGCGGGAGGGCTTGTGATCGACCTTCGCAACGGCTTTCTCATCGCCCAGCCGGGTCTCGACCGCGAGCGCACCCTGCGCGGGAGCGGTTGGCCAGCCGTCGATGCCGAAGTACTCGGTGATCACGTCGAGACGTTTGATGCGATCCAGGCCGGCGGCGGCGAGCACGACCGCGTCGAGGCGTCGCTCGGCGTCGATCTCACCGCTCTCGGCGCCGACGCGCCCCAGCCGCGTGTCGATGTTGCCGCGCAGGTCGACGACTGACAGCTCGGGGCGACGGGAGAGCAGCTGCGCGCGGCGGCGCGGCGAGCCGGTACCGACCACGGCGCCGGCCGGCAGTTCAGCGAGGGTGAGGCCGTCGCGGGCGCACAGCGCGTCCCGCACGTCGGCACGCTTCGGGACCGCCGCGATCGACAGGCCGCTGGCCGGGGCGGTCGGGAGATCCTTGAAGGAGTGGACGACGGCATCCACTTCTCCGGAGAGCAACGCCGCACGCAGAGCCGCGGCGAAGACTCCTGCGCCGCCGAGCGAGGCGAGCGACTCAGTCGAGCGGTCGCCTTCCGAGGAGATCACGACCAGCTCGGCACCTAGCCTGCCCGCGACGGTCTGCGCCTGTGCGAGGGCGAGGGCGCTGCCGCGGGTGCCGATCCTCACCGGGTCACCGCACTCACGGCACGACCCCGGAGATCGCCGGCTTGAAGCCGAGTCGCGCGTTCTCACAGCAACCGGGACGGCACACGTCGTACCAGGGTCCGAGCTCGGTCAGCGCGGGGCGCTCGCCGACCGGGGTGCCGTTGACGCGCTCGAGCACGAGGTCGATCAGACCGCGCACGTAGGCTGGATGCGTACCGGGCGTCGGCGTGCGGATTGCGATCATGCCGTGTTTCTCGGCGGTCTCGGTGGCCTCGGTGTCGAGATCCCAGAGCACCTCCATGTGGTCGCTTACGAAGCCGAGCGGCACGATCACGACCGCCTCGACTCCCTCGCTGGCGAATCCGGCGATCACATCGTTGACGTCGGGGTCCAGCCAGGGCTGTGTGGGCGGGCCAGAGCGGCTCTGGTACACGAGCTGCCACGGAATATCGGTTCCCGCCTCGCGCACGACGACGTCGGCGACCGCACGGTGCTGCGTGGCGTACGCCCCGCCGTCGGGCCAGTCGCGGTCCCGCGGGCCGGAGCGTTCGGCATCCGAGGAGGGGATGCTGTGGGTGGAGAACAGGATCCGGATCGCATCCTCGGCGATCCCGCGCTCGATCAGCTCGGCGATTGCGGTGCGCAGGCCGTCCACGAAAGGTTCCACGAATCCGGGGTGGTCGAAGAACTGCCGCACCTTGTCGATCTGGAGCTTGCCGCCGAGGCCGGTGGCCTCGAGGGCCATCGCGAAGTCCTCGCGATACTGCCGACAGCTCGAGTACGAGCTGTAGGCACTGGTGGCCAGCCCGATGAGCTTTGTGAAGCCGCGCTCGTCGGCTTCCGTCAGTGCCTCGCGCAGATACGGATCCCAGTTGCGGTTGCCCCAGAGCACCGGCAAGTCGATGCCGCGGGAGGCCAACTCGGCTTCGAGGGCGGCCTTCAGCACGCGGTTCTGTTCATTGATCGGGCTCACGCCGCCGAAGTGCCGGTAGTGGTGCGCGACCTCTTCGAGACGCTCGTCGGGGATCCCGCGGCCGCGCGTGACATTGCGCAGGAACGGGATGACGTCGTCTTGACCCTCGGGACCGCCGAACCCGGCGAGCACGATGGCGTCATACGCGGTCGGGGTCGAGACGTGCTCGGGACCGGATGCCGCGGCATCCGTCGAGGCCAAGATTCGGTGCGCCGCGGCCGTGTCGTCGGCCGTGTCGTCGGTTGAACCGTCAGTCGAGCCGTCAGTCGAGCCGTTGTTGGTGCCGTTGTTCGTGATGGTCATGCGAGTACCTCGGGGACTTCGTCGGCGGAGATTCGACGACCGGTGAAGAAGGGGATCTCCTCGCGCACGTGCCGGCGCGCTTCGGTGTTACGCAAGTGACGCATCAGGTCGACCAGCTCGATCGGGTCAGCCGCCTCGAGGGCGAGGATCCACTCGTAGTCGCCGAGTGCGAACGACGCCACCGTGTTGGCCTGGACCTGCGGGTATTCGGAGCCTTTGCGACCGTGATCGCCAAGCATGGCGCGGCGCTCCTCATCGGGCAGCAGGTACCAGTCGTAGCTGCGCACGAAGGGGTAGACGGTGACCCATTCCTTGGGCGGTAGACCCCGCATAAAGGCGGGGGCATGACTGCGGCTGAACTCCGCTTCGCGGTGCACGCCCATCGCGTTCCAGGTCGGAACCAGTGGAGCGAGTTCGCTGCTGCGGCGGAGGATGCGGAGCGCTTTCTGAAGGCCATCGGCCGTCGGGCCGGTCAACCAGAGCATGATGTCCGCATCCGCGCGGAGGCCCGAAACGTCGTAGATCCCACGAAGAACCGCGCTCGCGGATTGGTCGTTTTCGAGTCCGTCGATGACTTCGGCCAACGGCGCGCCGTTTTCGGGCTCGGCGCCTTGAGGCGCGTGCGGGCCGCGACGCAGTACGGCCCACAGCGTGTAGGCGGGCGCGTCGAGAGCTGTGGTTTCGGGTATCGAGCTTGTGCTCACTCCTTTAGTCTCCCCCGAGACACGCCGCCGCGCGAATCCGTGCGGTCAGCACTCAGGCGAGACTCGTAGCCCTTCGAGATTCAGTCGTCGCTGAAGATCGCCCAGGCCAGCAGGCCGATGACAACTGCGGCTGCAGCAGCACCGCCGATGATCCACGGCAGCGGGCGCTCCTGGTACGACGCCTTCACCCGCTTCTGCACGTTGATCTTGTCCTCGATGGCATCCAGCGTCGCGGCGAGATCGTCGCGCGCTTTGACTGCCTGCAGCTTCGCCGCCGCAGTCTTGCTGTCAATGATGTCGCTCACGACGATGCTCGCTTTCCGATGCCTTTGATCGCCCTGTAGTCGCGCTGCAGGCTGTCGATCGATTCGGTCGGTACCGGCGGTGCGCCACGCTTGAGAATGCGATAGCCGATGAAAGCCAGGACCGCGGCGACGATCAGCAAGAAGGCCGCGACGAGAAGAGCCGCAAGCCAGCCCGGCATGACCTCGCCGAGGGCCAGGATCGCCGCGGTCAGCAGCGTGCCGATCAGGAAGAGCAGCACGACCACCGCGCCCGCGATGAGCCCCGCGCCGATACCAAGCGCCTTGAGCTTGGCAATGACCTCGGTCTTGAGCAGCTCAACCTCACGGCGGAATAGCTCTTGGATGAGCGCCGGAATGTCGGTGATGAGTGAGAGAAGCGAGCGCTTGGGCGTGTTCGGCGAAGTGGCCATCGGGCTCAGCCGATCAGGACTTCGTGGTGCTCGACCCGGCGGCCGACCTTTTCGCCGGAGCCCGCGTGGCCGCGGACTTCTTGCCGGTCACCTGCGAGACGACCTTCTTCGCTCCGTCGAGCGCGAACTCGGCGACGTCGGGAGCCTTATCCTTGATGAACGCCTCTGCCGTGTCGACCTGCTTCTGCACGCGCGGGTCGTTCCACAGCTTGAGCGCCGACTTCTTGATCGACTCGTACCGCTCACGACCGGCTCGCGTGCCCAGCACGTATCCGACGCCCAAGCCCGTGACGAAGAGGATCTTGCCTTTCATGGAACGCTCCATTCCTTGATGGCTGACC
>JAYWDH010000184.1:0-3941 GCA_043779945.1 Microbacteriaceae bacterium | reverse complement strand
GCACCAGCACCGACAATCACTACGTCACTCCGAGTCACCTTGACCACCTCCGCGGTACAAGCTGCCACTGGAGCGCGGACAATGGGAACTTCTGTTGCTAAAACCGGAACAACCTGATTGCCTGTGCCTATGAGTACCGCACAGCGAGTGGCGACCGAACTGACTCAGATCGCGCCGAGGTTGAGGCAAGCCCGGCACATGAAGAACGTCACGCTCGACGAGTTGGCGAAAGCGACGGGCATCTCGAAGAGCACCCTTTCGAGACTCGAATCGGGACAGCGCAAGCCGAGCCTGGAGCTCCTGTTACCTATCGTTGCCGCGCTTGCGGTTCCCTTGGACGAGATTGTCACGTCACCCAGGATCGAGGATCCGCGTGTTCCTCAAAAGTCGAGCCGTGCCGACGGCCGGACTCTTACCCGCCTGTCCAACCACCATGGTGAGCCGCAGGCATACAAGATGACCATCCCAGCGACAGACCGCACCGCGGTCCTACGAACACACGAGGGGTACGAATGGATCTACGTACTTTCGGGCCACCTCAGACTGGTGCTTGGTGAGCACGACATCGTCATGGCGGTGGGCGAAGCTGCCGAGTTCGACACCAAGAACCCACACTGGTTCGGTGCGGCCGGAACGGGTCCCGTTGAGCTGCTCAGCATGTTCGGCAAGCACGGTGAGCGCATTCACCTGAGAGCACGCTCGAGCGCAGCCTCGAACTCTGCGGCTGGCACGAGATAGCCGGCCCCCGCGGACGACAGCGACCCGCCCTCCGCATGTCACCGATGTTCTGATGCAGAACCGTCACCCGTGTCCTGATTCATCGCAGAGACGCGAATAGTCCTCAAGAACGGGCCTGCCCACACTTCACCCACACTTGAGGAGCATCCTGGTCAACTCGTGGCATCGAGGTCGCGCCGGGTCACCAGTGTTCTGGCGGGATTTCGGCGACTTCCGCATAGCTCCGGAGAAACGGCTTTCGACTACGGATCAATAGGCCGGGGGTTCAAATCCCTCCGGGCGCACCAAATATAACGGGTCTGACCAGCATTTCTTTTGGAATGCGGTCGGGCCCGTTGTGGTTTCTGCCCACATCCTGCCCACACCTCAGAAAGTCCTGAGTCGATTTTGGGCCGAGATCCAGACCCGACAGGCGCAGTTGACCTATTGACCTGAGGTCAGTTGGGCGAAGGATCAGCCCCAGACTTCCCACGCTAGCCAATACGTGAGCGAACTCGAGCAGTGGCAAGCATCGTGAAGGCAACCGCCATTAGCGCGAGCAGGCCGATGGCATACCAAGCCGGGACTGCCCAGTCGCCGACGGCGAGGCGGATTCCGTAGAGGCCGCCCAACTCGTCGATTGCGTTCTGGTTATCACCGACCAAGTCGGCAAGCGGGGTTCGGGTGAACTCCTGGCGCAGCAGCATCGCGGATTGAGCGAACGGCAGTGCGCTAACGGTGGAGCGCACAGCATCAGGGAAAAGTCCTAAGGCGATGTAGGCGCCCGCAGCGAAACCGACGACCGTGCCGACGATCGTCGAGAGGGCCGAGAAAGCGCCGCTAGTGCGGAGGAAGGAGACGATGAATGCCCACAGCGCGGTGAATCCGGCTGTCGAGAGAAGTATCCAGCCTATGGAGCTGGCCAGTTCCTGGGCGTCGAGCACCACTCCGCTCACCGTCGACAAGTACAGCAATGCGATGGTCAGCACAATCATCGTCGTGAGCACACCGATCGTGAAGGCGGCCACCAGGTATCCCGACACGAGTTGGCCGCGCTTGACGGGTGAGACGAGGAAGTCACGGAATCGATTGGACGCGGCGTCGTCCATGAACACCGAGAGCGCGCCGAGCGGGGTGGTCATCGTTGATAGCGCCACGATGCCGCCGAACATCCACGCATCCACGAAGCCGCGGACATGACCAGCGTCAGCGCCTGGTGTCCCCGAGGTAATCGAATCGACTTGCAGATTGCCGAGAAACAGGGTGTAGAGCAGGAAGACGATGAGGGCGCTGAGCAGCGAGAAGAAGATGTTGAGGGGGTCGCGAGCGAAGAGGCGCAGGTTGCGTCCGGTGAGCGCCAGTACAACCTGCATCAGGAAACCTCTGCCTGACGCCCAGTGACAGCGAGAAATACGTCGTCCATTCGACCGTGTCGGAACTCGAAGTCGAGTACCGCTTCGCGGCGGTCGCTGAGGATCTGGCGGGCTTGGGTCGCGTCAACGACGACGATATCCTCGACGCCGCCTGCTGTGACGAGCCTGAGAATGCTTGAGCTGTGTCGCGCACGCAGTTCGGCGGGGGTACCTTCCGCGATGAGGTGACCGTGATCGATGATCGCGACGTGATCGGCCTCCTCCGTCTCCTCCATGTAGTGCGTGGTCAGAAAGACAGTCAAGCCAGTGCGCTCCCGCAACTCGTGGATAGTGCGCCACACGAGTTGGCGGCTTGCTGGGTCCAGGCCGGTCGTGGGCTCGTCCAGGAAAAGAACTTGCGGTTCGTGAATGAGCGCGCGGGCGATGTCGACCCGGCGCCGATGGCCACCGGACAACCTTCCGTAACGTCGGTCGAGAATCTCGCCGAGCTGCACTGTGTCCGCGAGCTGGGCAATCCGTTCCCGGATGGCCAGCCGATTTCCGAGGTAGGGCAGTCCGCGAAGCGTGAGGTTTTCGCGCACGGTAAGGCTGTCGTCGAGGAGGGAATCCTGAAACACCACCCCGATAGCCCGCCGAACCGCTTCGCCGTTTGAGGCGACGTCGTGACCACCAACCGAGATTCGTCCTGAGTCCGGGTGGGTCACCGTGGTGAGACACGCGATCGTAGTTGACTTCCCCGCACCGTTCGTCCCCAAGAAGGCGAACACGCTGCCCTGAGGCACTGCGAACGACACATCGTCAACGGCGGTAACGCCGCGAAACCGCTTCGTCAATCCGGCGACTTCAACGCTCAGTTGCATCGGATTCATCTGTGTCGAGTCGGAACGGCGGGTACTCGTCGCGCATGAAGGCGACATAGGCCAGGACTCGATAGACCCATCGGTTGATCCCGATGAGAAGGTCGAACAGTGGTCGCGGATATCGCCCCGTGAGTAGCAAGAAGATGCCGGCGATGACAACGAGGACGTTGAGAACTGAAAAGGCTGCTGACGCGACATCCGTTGGCTGGTTGGCCGAGAGCAGATCCCCCATGACGAGGGCGACGATCACGAAATGGGGCACCGCCATGAACCACTTGAGCGGCACCAGCCCCTTGGAGGGACGGGCGTCGTAAGCGATATCGAACTTTGCCGGATAGCCCGCCCGAGGGGCGAGGCTGAATGGCGGGTACTTGTCGGTCCCCAGCGCGGCATAGACGTAGAACCCCACTCGCCAGTTCCAACGCAGGATGCCGACGTTGAAGTCGAATAGCCTGCGCGGGTAGCGACCGGTGGCAAGGATCGCGATCCCGGCGAAGAGGGTCGTAAGTATGAAAGGGACCCACAGCGCCGCGAGGATCACGAAGTGAGGGATCGCGAGGAACATCTTGACTAGCCAGAGCCACCGTGAGAGTTGGGGATCGAGCTCGGCAGTGAGGCGGACGGCGTTGATATCCGGGATGGTTGATGTCATTTCTGGTCGAATCTTTCGTTAGGTCAGTGCGATGAGTATGGCGATGGGTGCCGCGAGGGCGGTCATGCGGTCACTTTGAGTTGCGCGTTGCTGAGCTGGTGACGTGTGCGCCGACGGATGACGACTTCAGCAACCGTGAGGTTGATGACCCACGCCGCGCCCATCAGGGCGGTGCGTGAGATCTCGTGGGTGGAGCCGAAGATGATCGCCCCGGGGATCAGCACGATGGCCTGGGTGCCGGCGCCGATCCCGATCGCGTAGGCCCGGGTCATCCACGCGCTGTGCACGACGAATTTCCGTTGGGCGATCGCGCGGATGCCGAGGATGATGCACGCGATC
>JAYWDH010000183.1:0-11005 GCA_043779945.1 Microbacteriaceae bacterium | reverse complement strand
CACGAGCAGCGGCTTGCGAACAGTTCGCGGCCGTAGGACCGACAGCGCCCAGACGTTCGCCGGAACGAGGGCCAGCAGGCCAATGATGGGTCCCGTCGTGTGGTAGCCATCATAGGTATTCGCTTGTCGCGAGTGGAATATGAGGTAAGGCGTCAGGGCGATGACGAACCCCCCGACGAGGAGGACGATGGTGGCGATGATGGCCGGGATCATGATCCGCCGGTTTGCCTCACCGGGAGAGGTCGATTCTTCCTCCATGCGCTCAACCTAGGGCTATACCGGAGGCCGGGTGCTATTCCGAGATGCGCCCGCCGCGGGGCGTCTGCGTCTCGGCCCGGTGGATGCCGCTGCCGCTCAGGTCCGCCGCGTACCCGACGACTGCGCCGAAGTGCTCAACCATCGTGGCGCGGGACGCGGTGCGCAGTTCCTCGAGGGTGACCGTGAACAGCCCCTGCACCTCAAGCGCGGCACCCTGGCCCTCGGCGCCGGCGTCGGTCACGCCGATGCGCGCAACCGGGTAGCCCCGCCCCTCGCAGAGGCGCAGGAACTTCACGTCCTCCTCGCGCGGGACCGCGACGATCACGCGCGCACCCGACTCGCTGAAGAGCGTGGTGAGCGGGTCGACCTGGTCGCGCTCAAGCAGTTCATCCAGCCAGATGCGGGCGCCGATACCGAAGCGCAGGGACGCGTCGACGACCGCGGTGGCGAGGCCGCCATCCGAGAGATCGTGGGCAGCGTTCAATAGACCCTCGTGCGCGGCTGCGGAAAGCAACTCGGCCAGTTCCTGCTCGCGCTTGAGGCGGGGTTTGGGAGGCTTGCCCCCGAGGTGCCCGTGGATGACGCCCGCCCACGCAGAGCCGTCGAGCTCGAGGTGGGTGCTGCCGAGCAGGTAGAGGTTGTCGCCGGAGTCCTGCCAGCCCGACGGGACGCGGCGCCCGACGTCATCGATCACGCCCATGACGGCGACGACCGGCGTCGGGTGGATCGGCACGTCGCCGGTCTGGTTGTAGAAGCTGACGTTGCCGCCGGTCACCGGGATGCCCAGCTCAAGGCAGCCATCGGCGAGGCCCTCGACGGCGCGCGAGAACTGCCACATGACTTCGGGGTTCTCGGGGCTCCCGAAGTTCAGGCAGTCGCTCACCGCGACCGGGGTCGCGCCGGTGACGGCGACGTTGCGGTACGCCTCCGCGAGAGCGAGCTGCGCTCCGTCGTAGGGGTCGAGGTACGCGTAACGCCCGTTCGCGTCGGTAGCAAGAGCGACCCCGAGACCGCTTTCCTCATCGACACGGATCATGCCCGCGTCATCCGGGTAGCTGAGGGCGGTGTTGCCCATCACATAGCGGTCGTATTGATTGGTGATCCAGCTCTTGTCGGCCAAGTTGGCGCTCCCGATCATGGTGAGCAGCTGCTCCCGGAGAGTGTCACCGTCTGCTGGCCGCGACAGCGCGGCGGCGGTATCGGCAGAGAGCACATCCATCCACGTCGGGTAGCTGATCGGACGCTCATAGACGGGTCCGTCGACGGCGACCGTGCGAGGGTCCACGTCGACGATCGTCTCGCCGCGCCAGGTGATGATGAGTCGGCCGGTCTCGGTGACCTCGCCAAGCACGCTGGTCTCGACATCCCACTTCTTCGTCACCGCGAGGAAGCCCTCGAGCTTGGCTGGCTCGACGATCGCCATCATGCGCTCCTGGCTCTCCGACATGAGGATCTCCTCGGCCGTGAGCGAAGGGTCGCGCAGCAGCACCTCGTCGAGCGAGACCTTCATGCCACCGTCGCCGTTGCTGGCGAGCTCGCTGGTCGCGCACGAGATGCCGGCCGCGCCGAGATCCTGGATGCCCTTCACCAACTCGCCGGCGAACAGCTCGAGGCAGCACTCGATGAGCACCTTTTCGGCGAACGGGTCGCCGACCTGCACGGCGGGGCGCTTGGTGGGCCCGTTGGCCGAGAACGTGTCGGATGCAAGAATCGACGCCCCGCCGATCCCGTCGCCTCCGGTGCGAGCCCCGAACAGCACCACCTTGTTGCCCGCGCCCTTGGCGTTGGCAAGGTGCAGATCTTCGTGCCGGAGCACCCCGACTGCGAGCGCGTTGACCAGCGGGTTCGACTGATAGATCGGATCGAACCAGGTCTCGCCGCCGATGTTTGGCAGTCCCAGGCAGTTCGCGTAGAAACTGATTCCACTCACGACCCCGGGCACGACGCGCGCCGTATCTGGATGGTCGATCGCGCCGAACCGCAGCGCATCCATGACAGCCACCGGGCGCGCGCCCATTGAGATGATGTCGCGCACGATGCCGCCGATTCCGGTTGCAGCACCCTGGAACGGCTCGACGTAGCTCGGGTGGTTGTGGCTCTCGATCTTGAAGGTGACCGCCCAGCCTTCACCGATATCCACGACCCCGGCGTTCTCACCGATGCCGACCATGAGGTTCTTGGTCATCTCGGGGCTGACCTTCTCGCCGAACTGCCGCAGCCAGACCTTGCTCGATTTGTATGAGCAGTGCTCGCTCCACATCACCGAGTACATGGCGAGTTCCCCGCTCGTCGGGCGGCGGCCGAGGATGGTCTTGATCCGGTCGTACTCGTCGCTCTTCAGGCCGAGGGCCGCGTACGGCTGCTCTTTCTCGGGCGTTGCGATCGCGTTGCTGACGGAGTCGAGAAGCGCATTCATCATTTCGATCCTACCCAGCGCGCGCGGGGCGCCAACTCCGGGTCGGGGGTCGGTGCCGATCGGCACGTGCGGCCTGCCTGAGTTGCACTGCTCGTGATGGCACAGGATGCCGGGTCTGATCCTGGACATGGCCTGGGCGTCGGCTGAGGCGGGGGGTTTACCGTGGAAGTTCTCGACGCAAGGAGGAGCTCTATGTTCGGTCTGCAACCATGGCCATCCTTTGCGATCGCGGTAGGAATCGCGATCGTCACCGCGGTCGCGATCGCCGCCGCGGTCGCTGTCCCGGCGCGGCTGGGCGCCCGTCGCGCCGGGTGGGACCCGAGTCTCATCGGCACGATCCGTCGGCCGTTCCGCGTGCTGCTGCTCGCGCTTGGACTCTGGATTGCGGTGGCCGTGTCGTACCCGGACCTCAGCTGGCGAGGGCAACTGGTGCACGGGCTGGTGATCGCGGTGATCGCGGCATCCGGCTGGCTGGTGGGCAGGCTGCTCGACCTCGCGTTCGCGCGCACCCTCGCCCGCTACCCGACCGACGTCATCGACAACCGGGTGGCGAGGCGCGTGCACACCCAGATTGCCGTGCTGCGGCGGGTGTTGGTGGCGGTGATCGTGATCCTGGTGATCGGGTCGATCCTGCTGACGTTCCCCGGCGTGTCTGCCGTCGGTACCTCGGTGCTGGCCTCGGCCGGTGTGGTTTCGGTGATCGCGGGTCTTGCTGCGCAGTCGACGCTGAGCAACCTGTTCGCGGGTATCCAGCTGGCATTTTCGGATGCGATCCGAGTCGACGACGTGGTGGTGGTGCAGACGCAGTGGGGTCGCATCGAGGAGATCACCCTCACCTACGTGGTCGTGCACATCTGGGATGACCGCCGGATGGTGCTGCCCTCGACCTATTTCATCTCGACCCCCTTCGAGAACTGGACGCGCCGCTCGAGCGCACTGCTGGGCTCGGTCGACCTCGATCTGGACTGGCGGATCTCACCCGCGCTCATGCGCGCGCAGCTCGACCAGATTCTCGAGGGGCACGAGCTGTGGGACGGGCGCGTGAAGGTTCTGCAGGTGACGGATGCTGTGGGCGGCCGGGTGCACGTGCGCATCCTGGTCAGCGCGCGTGATGCGCCCACGCTGTTCGACCTGCGCTGCTCGGTGCGTGAGCGGATCGTGGATTGGCTGCAGCGCTCGCATCCGGAGGCGTTGCCGCTGGATCGCGTGCAGGTGGACCACGTGGAAGCGAGCTCGCCCGGCGGCGGCGGCGGCGCTGGGGCTGGGGCTGGGGCGAAGCGCGGTCAGGGCGCGTCGGCTGCCGTGCCCGAGGGGCTGTTTAGCGGCAGCCCCGAAGCCGAGGAACGCGCCCAGAACTTTACGGCCTCGATGCCGGTCGTGCGCCCGAGCGACGCCGACCTCGCCGACGGTCTTGGCTCCTAGCTTTCGTCGTTTCTCCGGAGATCCCGCCATTTCTCCGGAGAGTTGCCGACAAATTCCCAGATACACGGGAGATCGACGAGACGCTAGCCGAGAAACTCCGGAGAAACGAACGAGGGATGGGTTAGGCGCGCGCGAGTGCGCTCTGCAGCACGCTCGTGAAGAAGGTGATGCCGTCGGTACCGCTGCGCATGGCATCCGGGGTATCTGGGCCGAAGCCGGGCTCGATGGCGTGCTCGGGATGCGGCATCAGACCAACCACGTTGCCGCCCGCGTTCGTCAGCCCCGCAATGTCGTCGAGGGAGCCGTTGGGGTTCACGTCCAAGTAGCGGAACGCGACCTGCCCCTCGCCCTCGATGCGCTTGAGGGTTTCGGCACCGACGATGAAGCCGCCCTCCGCGTTCTTCAGCGGGACGGTGATCTCCTGGCCGACAGTGAACCCGTTGGTCCAGGCGGTCGACGCGTTCTCGACGCGCAGCTTCTGGTCGCGGCAGACGAAGCCGCCGTGGTTGTTGCGGATGAGCCCGCCCGGTAGCAGGTGCGCCTCGACCAGGATCTGGAAGCCATTGCAGATGCCGAGCACCGGCATCCCGGCGTTGGCCGCCGCGATGACCTCGGTCATGATCGGCGAGCGGGCCGCGATGGCGCCGCAGCGCAGGTAGTCGCCGTAGCTGAAGCCGCCGGGCAGCACGATCGCATCGACACCCTGAAGGTCGTGGTCGCCGTGCCAGAGGGCGATAGCTTCGGCGCCCGCGCTACGGAGTGCGCGCTGTGCGTCCCGGTCGTCGAGCGAGCCGGGGAAGGTGACGACGCCGACCTTCACGCTTTCGCGTCCTTGAGAACGGTCTCCTCGAGAGCGGTCGTTTCGAGACCGGTCGTTTCGAGAACGGTCTCCTCGAGAACGTAGACGCGCACAACATCCTCGATCACGCTGTTGCTGAGCATGTCGGCGGCGAGCCTCTGTGCCTCAGCCAGGACCGCCTCGGTCACCTGGCTGTCGACGGTCAGCTCGAAGCGCTTGCCGATGCGCACGGCAGTGAACGTAGGGGTGCCGATCCGGGTGAGGGCTCCGGCGACCGCTTTGCCGGCCGGGTCGAGCAACTCGGCCTTCGGCATGACCTCGACGACGATGGTGGGCACGGTCGGCTCCCTGGGGATTCGTGGGTGGAGGAGATCAGTCTACCGAGCAGGTGCGGGTGGCCTGGGTGGCGCTCGCGGCCCAGCCACCACGCGGCGAGCGGGTCATGCAAGCGCCGCCGCGATCCCCTCGGCGAGGCGCTGATATCCCGAGCCGTTGGGGTGGAACCCGTCGGAGGCGAGCGCGTGCCCGTCGAATCCGGGTGCGGAGACGGCATCGTGGTCGCGTGCGACCCGGGCCGAGGTGCGGGTCAACCCGCGCGCGTGGAATCCGAGGGCCGAGCGCAGGGGGCGCGGGAGTACGGCGAAGTGCGCGAACTCGGGGGGCGCGACGACGGCGAGCCGGGCATCCGGTGACCCCACGTGCAGTCGGTCGAGCAGAGCGCTGAGGCTCCGCGAGAACTCGCCGCCCGGGCGCAGCCGCAGCGCGTCGTTCCAGCCGACCAGGACCACCGCGATGTCGAAGTGCGCGGCGACCGCGGCATCAGTGAAATCGGTGAGGACCTGCGCGGATGTCGCCCCACTCCGTCCGACCGCGCGCCACGCCACCCCGCTGGCGCCCGCACGAGTGCCAGCGAGCAGCCGTGCCAACCGCCCAGGGATCGCGTCATCGAGCACCGCCACTCCCGTCCCCATTGCGGTGGAATCCCCCACCACGAGCAGCCGCAGCGGGTGCGGCGAACGCTTCGTGGTGACTGGCGGGGTGTCCGCCGCGGCGGCCGATCCTGGCACCAGCCCGTCCTTCGCCCCGTGCGCCTCGGGCAGCCGCTGCACGTCGCTACGCAACTGCGCAGCCTGGCGCAACACGATGGGAGCGAGGAGCAGGGCGGGAATGCGGCTCACAGTACGAGTCTACGGCGCGCGCTTTTCGACCGGCTAGCCAGGCCGGCTAGCCGGCCACCGGCAGTGCATCCGACAGCGCCAGCGACCATACCGCCACCCCGTGCAACCCGAGCGACGCCGCGAGCTGTTCGCGCAGGGCGATCGACTTCGCGTCCGCCCACCAGAAGACCTGACCATCGGGAAGTGTCGACGTCCACTCCCCGGTGTGGACGTCGAAGGCGGGGGTCACGCCCGCGGCCAATCCGAGCCGGCGGGCTCGAATATCGCCGACCGTGTGCACACCATCTGAAGCCCAGCGATAGCCGTAGCCGGCGACGCCGAGATCGACCTGCCCTGGCTTCGCGAGGAGCAGCATGGCTCGCAGCACCTTCTTCTGCCAGGTCAGCGCGCCGACCGGCCCGGGGTTGGCCGGCTCGAAGGTGCCGTGCTGGTCGTAGGCCATCACCGTCACGTTGTCGAGCGAGGTCAACAGTCCGGGGATGTCGTAACCCAGCCGCTGGTAGCCCCCGGGTGTCGTCGAGGGCTGGATCGCGGCGTCCAGATGAATATTCGGCCCGACCGCCAAGCGGAGTGCCGCGGCGAACTTCGTCAGCTTTGGCGCTTCGCCGGGACTCAGCGACTCGAGGTCGAACATCACGCCGTCGAAGCCGGAGTTCTTGACCACAGTGGCAAGCGAGGCCGCGGCCGCGTTGCGATTCGCCTCGGTACCGAGCATCGACGCGGCGATGTTGTCGCTGAAGCCGACGCCGTCCTGGTAGTTGAGGAGCAGCACCTCCGCCTTCTTGCCGAGGGCATGCGCGTGGGTGAGTTGCTTCAGTACACCGGCGGATGGCGGGGTCACCGAGGTGCCGTCCTCCCCGATGTCGATCCCCGAGATGGCGACGGTGGTCAGCGCCGCCTTGCTCGCGTCGAGGTTGGTGGTGTCGCCCCAGGACGGCTGGAATCCGGTGACAACCGGATGGCTCGGCGGGGCGCTGTTCGGCGTTGGCGCGACGCCGCGCCGGTCGAGGCCGTGCAAGCCACGGCCGATAACCCCGCAGCCCGCGAGGCAGAACGTCAGGGCCGCGACCAGGACCGCGGCGACCACCCCGCGCGCTCTCATGGGGAGCGAGTCTAAGCGGTGGGGGTGGCTTTCGCCCTGATGAGGTTCTGCCGAGGGGTCGCTAAGTGGGCTGTCAGCGCATCCAGAAGACCCTATGGCGACCCCTCGAGAGTGGCGCTGGGCTCAGGCGAACACCTTCTCGTAGCAGATCGAGAGTTCGGAGTCCGCGTAGTAGCCGAAGTTCGGGATGCGCGTGTAGCCCTCGCGCTCGTAGAGGCGCATGGCGTCGGGTTGGCGGTCGCCGGTCTCGAGCACGACCCGATCCCAGCCCAGTCCGCGAGCCTCACCCTCGAGGGCTGCGAGCAGTCGTGTCGAGATGCCGGTGCCCCGGCGGTCGGGGGTCACGTACATCCGCTTGATTTCGCCGTGCCTGCTGTCCAACGCGCGGAGTGCACCGCAGCCGACCGGAAGCTCGTCCCCGTCATCGAGCACGTCGTAGGCCACGATGAAGAGCGTGATGTCGGATGCGGTCGGCTTGGGACCCGGCTCGGAATCCGGGGTCTCGTAGCGGATTTCGATCTCGGTCTGCTGCGCGTCGCGAAGCGCGGAACCCGCGTCATCGTCCCAGGGCACCGAGCGGATCAGGAGCGTCACGCGGTGAGCCGCTCGATCAACTCTCCGTAGCGCGCCGCCGTGGTCTGCACGATGTCCTCGGGGAGTTCGGGCGGAGTGCCCGTCCTATTCCAGTGCGCCGAGAGCCAGTTGCGCACAATCTGTTTGTCGAAGCTGTCGAGACGGTCGATGCCCCCCGCGGCATACGTTGCGGCGTCCCAGTAGCGGCTGGAGTCGCTCGTAAGCACCTCGTCGGCGAGGGTGAGCTCGCCGGACTCCGGATCGTCCCCGAACTCGAGTTTGGTGTCGGCGAGGATGAGCCCCTTGTCGTCGGCGATTGCCGACGCGGTCGCGAAGACGCGAAGCGACGCATCTCGGATCTCGGCGGCCTTGGTCTCGCCAAGCAACGCGACTGTTCGCGCGAAGCTGATGTTCTCGTCATGCTCGCCCATCGGAGCCTTGAACGCCGGGGTGTAGATCGGTTCGGGCAGCCGGTCGCCGTTGGCCAGCCCGGCGGGCAGCCGGATGCCGCAGACGCTCTGCGACTGCTGGTACTCCAGCCAGCCCGAGCCGACCAGATAGCCGCGCACGACCGCCTCGATCGGGTGCATCCGCAGCTCGTGCACGAGCATGGACCGCTCGGCGATGCCGGGCGGCAGGTGCGCGGCCAGCGACGGGTGGGCCGCGGCGAGGTGGTTCTTCATACCAAGTCGGCCGAACCACCACAGGCTGAGCTGGGTGAGCAGCGCGCCCTTGCCGGGGATGCTCGGCTCGAGAACGTGATCGAACGCACTCACCCGATCCGACGCGACCACCAGCACGCGCCCGGACGCGGAGGGCGTCTCGTAGAGGTCGCGCACCTTGCCCGAGTAGACGTGTGTCCAGCCCAGCGCCTCGAGGCGCGTGTCTCCGCGGGGAACCCCGCCGGCCTGCGTAATCACTGTGTCTGCCTCATCTTCGTGCCACCCGTTCTGCGATGTCGGTCCGGTAGTGCGAGCCGTCCAATTGGATGCGGCCCAGAGCGTCGTATGCAGCTATGCGCGCGGCAGCGAAATCCGTTGCGAGCGCGACTACGCTGAGCACGCGTCCGCCAGTGGCGATGTAACCGCCGTCGCTGCCGCGAGCCGTAGCGGCGTGGAGCACGCTAACTCCCGGGACGGCGGATGCCGCGTCCAGGCCCGTGATCGCGCGACCGGTGACCGGTGCATCGGGGTAGCCCTCGCTTGCCAGGACCACGACCACCGCGACGTCGTTCGAGAACGTGGGGTACGGCATTCGTCCGAGCGTGCCGGTGGATGCGGCGAGCAGCAGCGTCGATAGCGCGGTCTGCAACCGCGGAAGCACAACCTGCGTTTCGGGATCGCCGAAGCGGGCGTTGAACTCGATCACCCGCACGCCATGGGCTGTCACGATGAGTCCGCAGTAGAGGAGTCCGATGAAGGGCGTGCCCTCTGCTTCCAGCGCTCGCACGGTGGGTAGCGCGACGGTGTCAAGGATCTCGTCGACGAACACCGCCTCTGAGCCCCACCGGTCGGTGAGCCAGGGCAGCGGGGAGTACGCGCCCATACCGCCGGTATTCGGACCGGTGTCGCCGTCGCCGGCTCGCTTGTAGTCTTGCGCCGGGCTGAGTGGCACGACATCGTGGCCGTCGGCGAGGAAGAAAAGTGAGACCTCCTGGCCGTCGAGGAACTCCTCGACCAACACCTCGCCCTGCTGCAGGTAGTGCCGGGCGTGGGCGAGGGCCGAGGCGCGATCCTCGGTGACGAGCACGCCCTTGCCAGCTGCAAGCCCGTCGGCCTTCACCACGTGCGGGGCGCCGAGCGCGTCCAGCGCGGCCTCGACCTCCTCGACTGTTGTGACGCGGTGGGCCCGTCCGGTGGGGATATTTGCGAGCTCCATGATCCGCTTCGCGAAGGCCTTCGAGCCCTCGAGGGCCGCGGCAGCCTTGCCGGGACCGAACACCGGTATACCGTTCGCGCGCAGCACATCGGCCACCCCGGCGACCAGCGGGGCTTCCGGCCCAACCACGACGAGTTCGATCCCGTTGTCGAGGGCATACTGTGTCACGAGCTTGCCGTTGGAGGCGTCGAGCCCGACGGCCTCCACTCCCGGCTCGGCCGAGATGCCCGCATTGCCGGGGGCAGCGATGACCTGGTGGCTCCTGCCGTGCTCCGCCTCTTCTCGCAGCAATGCCACGACGATCGCGTGCTCCCGAGCGCCGGAGCCAAGGACGAGGATTCTCACTCGGACAGGCTACCGGCGGTAGCGTGGGCTGATGTTCGGGAGCGGAATGGCCGGCTTGGCGTCGGCGCGGGCGCGGGCCTGGTGCTTGTGAGCGTTCGTCGCAAGATCGAACCGGCCGCGGGATCCGCCGCCGTCGCTGCGGTGCTCGCCGGAGCCGACCACAGCGACACCGTGGCGTTGGCCGTGCGTTACCTGCTCGAGGTGCTCGCGTCGGACTTCGAGGGCCACACCGTCGAGGTGCGCGTGCCACCGTGGGGCGCTGTGCAGGCGATCGAGGGGCCGCGTCACACGCGCGGAACCCCGCCCAACGTGATCGAGACGGATTCCGCGACCTGGATCGCGCTCGCCACCGGCTCCCTGCTCTGGGGCGATGCGGTTGCGGCGGCGCGCGCCTCGGCATCCGGTCAGCGAGCGGACCTGCGCGAGGTGCTGCCTCTCGCGTGGCGCACAATGGACACGTGAGCGATCCTGAGCCCCGCACGACGGACAGCACCGCGGAGGTGCGTGTGCGTCGTGCGCCTCGGCTGCCGGTCTTTTTGTTGCTGGGCGCGATCATCGGCGCGATCGTCACGCTCATCATCACCTCGCTCGGGCCCACTGGCCCCAAGGTCGGTTTCGCCGCAACCTACGGCTACTTCTGCCTCTACGGCGTACCCGCGGGCGTCGTACTCGGCGCCGTGCTCGGGCTGGCGCTCGACCGTCGCTCGGTGCGCCGCGCCCGCACGGTCACCGCCGAACTCGAACGTGTCGAGTCACGCGACTCACGCGAGTCCGACTCCGACGCCTGAGCCCGGGCCTGGATGGTGTCGCGCGCCGATCAGGAGATCACGCTCCAACACGCCGCCGTTGATCCTGATCCGTGGCCTGAGGCGTGGCCTGAGGCGTGGCCTGAGGCGGCGCGGCGTCCTGATCCGCGCCCGAGGCGGTCAGCTCAGCTGTGCCGCAGCCGCAGCCGCAGCCGCTGCCGCTGCCGCACGCCTCTCACCTGGTGCCTCGGGCGACGGTGCGCTACCCGCATGCCAGAGCCGGATACC
>JAYWDH010000182.1:0-11006 GCA_043779945.1 Microbacteriaceae bacterium | reverse complement strand
TGGCGGGGGCAGCGTCTTCGCCGACAACCTCGGCGACGACGACACGCAACGCGGAGCACACCTGCTGTGCTTGCGCGCTCGTTGCCGCCTGGCCGGATCCGATGGCCCAGACTGGCTCATAAGCCACGACAACCTCGTGGTCGGCCGCCGCGCCGCCGAGGGCGATGCGCAACTGGGCGACCGGCACGGCGCTCGGGCCATGAGTCTCGAGATCTTCCGCTGTCTCGCCGACGCAGATGATCGGGACAACGCCGTGGCGATGCGCCGCCGCGGTCTTCGCTGCGATCTGCTCGTCAGTCTCACCGTGATACTGACGGCGCTCTGAGTGGCCGATGATGACGTACTTCGCGCCGAGGGCCTTGAGGAACGCTCCCGAGATCTCTCCGGTGTACGCACCGCTGTCGTGCTCCGAGAGATCCTGGCCGCCGAAAGCGATCGGGAGGTCATCCGAGCTGACCAGCGTCTGCACCGAGCGCAGGTCAGTGAAAGGCGGGAACACGGCCACCTCGACCGCGGTGGCCTCGTGACGGGCGTCCTTCAGCGTCCACGCGAGCTTCTGCACGAAAGCAATCGACTGCAGGTGGTCGAGATTCATCTTCCAGTTGCCCGCGATGAGCGGGGTCCTGTTGTCTGTCGCGGCAGGCGAAGGCTGAGAAGCTAGTGCCATCCGAGGACCTCCAAGCCGGGGAGTTTTTTACCCTCGATGAACTCGAGGCTGGCGCCACCACCGGTCGAGATGTGGCCGAACTGGTCATCAGTGAAGCCGAGCAGGCGCACGGCCGCAGCCGAATCGCCACCCCCGACGACGCCGAGGCCCTTCACCTTCGTGAGGGCCGTGGCGACTGCCCTCGTGCCGACGGCGAACGGCGCTAGTTCGAAGACGCCCATCGGACCGTTCCAAAATACCGTAGTCGAACTCTCGATGAGCTCGGCGAAGTGGGCGGATGTCTCCGGCCCTATGTCGAGGCCGAGCCCTTCGCCTCCGAAGGGGCTGGACTCGATCGCATCGGCGGGCACGACCACGTGTTCGGCGTCTGCGCCAAAGCGCGAGGCGACTACGACGTCGGTGGGGATCACGAGCTCGATCCCGCGTTCCGCTGCCTTCGACATGTAACGCCTGACGGTGTCGAGTTGGTCGGCGTCGAGCAGGCTCTTGCCGATCCCGTAGCCCTGCGCGGCGAGGAAGGTAAAGAGCATGCCGCCGCCGATCAGCAGACGATCGACCTTGGGCAGCAGAGCCTCGATCACGCCGAGCTTGTCGCTGACCTTCGAGCCGCCGAGCACCACCGTGTATGGCTTGGCCGGATCGCGGGTCAGCCTCTCAAGCACGCCCAGTTCGGTCTGCACGAGACGTCCCGCCGCCGAAGGCAGTGCCTTCGCCAACTCGTACACGCTGGCATGCTTGCGGTGCACTACGCCGAAGCCGTCGGAGACGAATGCATCACCGAACTTGGCTAGTGATGCAGCGAACTCCTCGCGGTGTCCCGCGTCTTTTGAGGTCTCGCCCCCATTGAACCGCAGGTTCTCGAGAAGCGCGACATCGCCATCCTTGAGGGCACGCACAACGGACTGCGCTTCGTCGCCGATGGTGTCGCCGGCGAACGCGACGGGAGCGCCCAACAACTTGCCAAGCCGGACCGCGACCGGCGCGAGGCCGTAGCGGGCGTCGGGCTCGCCGTCGGGGCGACCGAGGTGTGAGATCGTGATGACCCTCGCTCCCGCGCGGGTCAGCTCCCGAATGGTGCCGACAGAGGCGCGGATGCGTCCGTCATCGCCGATAGTGCCGTGGTCAAGCGGAACGTTCAGGTCACAGCGGACGATGACCCGCTTGCCCAGAAGGTTTCCCAGTGACTCGATGGTGCGAAGCGCCATCTGCGTGGCTACAGGCGCTCGGCGACGTACTCGGTGATGTCGACGAGCCGATTGGAGTATCCCCACTCGTTGTCGTACCAGGAGGCGACCTTCACCGTGTTGCCGATCACCTTGGTGAGGCCGGCATCGAAGATCGACGAGTGCGGGTCGCCCTGGATGTCTGACGAGACGATCTCGTCCTCGGTGTACTTGAGGATGCCCTTCAGCGGACCCTCGGCGGCAGCCCGGTACGCGGCGTTGATCGTCTCGACAGTCACGGTCGCCGAGGTGACCAGGGTGAGGTCGGTGATCGACCCGGTGATAACCGGGACGCGGAGCGCGTAACCGTCGAGCTTTCCGACGAGCTCCGGGATGACCAGGCCGAGCGCCTTGGCGGCACCGGTTGAGGTCGGGATGATGTTGGCGGCTGCTGCGCGGGCGCGACGCAGATCGTTGTGCGGGCCGTCCTGCAGGTTCTGATCGGCGGTGTACGCGTGCACCGTGGTCATGAGGCCGCGTTCGATGCCGAAGTTGTCCATGAACACCTTGGCGAGCGGCGCGAGGCAGTTTGTCGTGCAAGAGGCGTTCGAGATGATGTCGTGAATGGCGGAGTCGTAAGTGCCCTCGTTGACGCCGAGCACCAGCGTCGCGACGTCGTCGCCCGTGGCCGGAGCCGAGACGATGACCTTCCTGGCGCCCGCCTCGATGTGCTTGCGAGCTTCCGTGGATTTCGTGAAGCGTCCGGTGGACTCGATGACAATGTCGACGCCCAGAGCGCCCCACGGCAGGGCGGCCGGGTCGCGCTCGGCAAGCACCTTGATCGGCTTGCCGTTGACGATGATCGTGTCGCCCTCGACGGTCACGGTGGCGTCCAGGCGACCGGCTACTGTGTCGTACTTCAGCAGATGGGCCAGAGCGGCCGGGTTGTCGAGGTCATTCACTGCGACGATCTCGATGTCGCTCCCCTTGGCGAGGGCGGCACGGAAGAAGTTCCGGCCGATGCGGCCGAAGCCATTGATGCCGATCTTGACAGACACAGTTCTCCTTGGGGGTGGCGCAGTGGCAGCGCCGGAAGCGATGTGGTGGAAGGGGCGCGGCCGAGGCTTTCGCCCCGGCCGCAATGCCGTTACGACAGTAGCAGCAGCCCTTCAGTCTTCTCGCGCGCGGTCGTGAAGCGGAGCTCCGCGTTCGCCCAGTTCGCGATGTTCCAGAAGGCCTTGATGTAGTCGGCTTTCACATTGACGTAGTCGAGGTAGAAGGCGTGCTCCCACATGTCGAGTTGGAGCACCGGGATGGTTCCCATCGCCGAGTTGGACTGCTGGTCGAACAGCTGCTGAATGATCAGCTGCTTGCCGATCGGGTCCCAGGAGAGCACGCTCCAGCCTGACCCCTGGATCCCCATCGCCGCTGCCGTGAAGTGAGCGAGAAACTTGTCGAAGGAGCCGAAGCCATCGTCGATCGCAGCTGCGAGTTCACCGACCGGCTTGCCACCACCGTCCGGGCTCATGTTGGTCCAGAAGATCGAGTGATTGACGTGACCGCCGAGGTTGAACGCGAGATCCTTCTCGAACTTGTTCACGTTGCCGAGGTCGCCCGAATCTCGGGCTTCTGCCAACTTCTGGAGGGCGGTGTTCGCCCCCGCCACGTAGGCAGCATGATGCTTGTCGTGGTGGAGTTCCATGATCCTCGCGCTGATGTGCGGCTCGAGAGCGGCGTAGTCGTACGGAAGGTCAGGAAGCGTGTAGTCAGCCATTGATTTTCTCCTAGCGATTGAACCCGTAAGGGCGGAACCTTCGCCCCATGGAGTGACCTGCTCAGTCTATTGACGAGGTCTATCCTGCAACCTCCACGCTTCCCGTGAGCGAAAGTTCAGCCCATATTCAGACGACGGTCCCGTCAACGGATGCTGGTGGCTGCGCTCGCGCCAGGGTTGTGCACGTCGCACGGTGCGGCGCTCCGCAGTCGCGGCGACAAGAAATTGCGGTCAATCCAGGTCGTCCGGAAGGCCGTGGTCGGTGCCCGGGAGACCATTGTCGGCGGCGTGCTTGTCGGCCATCGCCAGGAGGCGACGGATGCGGCCGGCCACGGCATCCTTTGTCATCGGCGGATCGGCGTGGTGCCCGAGCTCGTCCAAGCTGGAGTCGCGGAAGCGCAGGCGCAGCTCGCCGGCGTAGCGCAGGTGCTCGGGAACCTCTTCGCCGAGAAGCTCGAGCGCCCGGTCGACGCGTGAGCACGCGGCAACAGCCGCCTGCGCCGATCGACGCAGGTTGGCGTCGTCGAAATTCACAAGACGGTTGGCGGTTGCGCGCACCTCGCGGCGCTGTCGCATCTCCTCCCAGGCGGCCAGGCTGCGCTCCGCGCCCATCAGCTTGAGCATGGCGCCGATGGCTTCGCCGTCGCGGATCACGACCCGGTACACCCCACGTACCTCGCGTGCCTTCGCGGAGATCTTCAATCGCCCGGCAGCTCCGACTAGGGCCATTGCGGACTCGTTTCCCGGACAGCTCACCTCGAGAGCGGCTGAGCGTCCCGGGTCGGTCAGCGAACCGTGCGCCAGGAACGCACCGCGCCAGACGGCGGCGAGTTCCTCGCGGGACCCGGTGGTCAGTCGATTCGGCAGACCACGCACGGGGCGGCGACGCGCATCCAGCAGTCCGGTCTGGCGCGCGAGCGTCTCTCCGCCGTCGATCACGCGCACGAGATAGGTGCTGGTGCGGCGCAGGTTGCTGCCCGAGATGACGGAGACCTCGCTGCGCACGCCGTAGAGCTCGGCGAGATCCTTGCGGACACGTCGCGCGATTTGCGGAGAATCCAACTCGGATTCGACCGCGATCCGGCCCGAGATGATGTGGAGTCCGCCGGAAAACCGCAGCAGCGCCGCGAGTTCCGCAGCACGAACCGTCGTCTTGCCGACCTCGACTCCGGCCAGCTCTTCTTTGACGTCGGCGGTCAATGCCACGCGATCTTCCTCACTTTTGACGGACGGGAGCTCGGGGCTCCGAAACTTCGAGGTGGCCGCTCAGCCCGAGTCACTCGCGACCCAGGTCACGGTGCCGCACGTTGACGGTCACCCCCGGAAGATCTCGCAGACGGCGACCCAGCTCTTCCGCGACGGCGACCGAGCGATGTTTTCCGCCGGTGCACCCCACAGCGATCGTAGCGTGCCGTTTGTTCTCGCGGCGGTACCCCTCAAGCACGGGGGCAAGCGCCGCGGCGTATGACTCGATGAACTCTTGCGCGCCATTGCGGCCAAGCACGTATTCGCGCACCGGCTCGTCGAGTCCGCTCTGTGCCCGGAGCTCGGGGACCCAGAACGGGTTCGGCAGAAAGCGCGCGTCGGCGACCATGTCAGCGTCTGAGGGCAGACCGTATTTGAACCCAAAGCTCATGACAGTCACTCGGGTCGAGTTGCTGGCATCGTCAGAGAACTGCTCGCCGACCTCCATCGCCAGCTGGTGGATGTTGAGATCCGAGGTGTCGATGACGATGTCGCTCTGGGACCGCAGTTCCGCCATGCGGCTGCGCTCCAATGCGATCCCGTCGAGCAGAGTCCCGTCACCCTGGAGTGGATGCGGTCGCCTCACCTGCTCGAAGCGCCGTACGAGGGCGGCGTCTGTGGCATCGAGAAACAGCACCCGCACACTTGCGTTGTCGCGGAGCGATTCGAGAGCCGCCTGCACGTCAGCGAACAGCTTGCCGCCGCGCACGTCGACGATCGCAGCGACCTTCGGGATGGCGTCCCCGGAGTGCTCGGAGAGCTCGACCATAGGGCGCAACATCTGCGGTGGTAAATTGTCGACGACATACCAGCCGAGGTCTTCCAGGGCGTTGCCGACCGTGGAGCGGCCGGCACCGGACATCCCCGTAACGACGAGCATCTCGCGGCGGACCGTGTCGCTCATCTGAAACTCAACCGTCCGATGCTGTCGGTTCGGCGGCCCCTGGCGGGTCGCTCTGGCGTGGGCCCAGCCTAGCGACGATGGCCTCCGCCAGGGCCGGTCCGATCCCCCGGACTTCGCCGATCTGCTCGGGGGTCGCCACCTTGAGTCGCTTCACCGAGCCGAAGTGCTTGAGCAGTTCTTTGACGCGCGACGGGCCGAGCCCCGGAACCTCCTCCAGCACCGAGCCGATGTCGTTTTTGCGTTTGGCGCGCTGGAAGGTGATCGCGAAACGATGAGCCTCGTCGCGGATGCGCTGCAGCATGAACAGCGCCTCGCTGTTGCGCGGCAGGATCACCGGGAAGTCGTTGCCAGGGAGCCAGATCTCCTCGAGCCGCTTGGCGAGTCCGCAGATCGGGATGTCGTGGATGCCGAGCTCGTCGAGTGTGCGTGCCGCGGCTTCGACCTGGGGCTGGCCGCCATCCACGATGATGAGACCCGGGCGGTAGGCAAACCGTCGTCGTTTTCGTTCGGCGGCGGTGCCCTCCTCCTCGCCGAGGTCCGGCTGCTCAAGGTCTTCTTCGACCCCAGCGACCTCGTCCTCCTCGAGATGCGACAGCCTACGCGTGAGCACCTGATGCAGCGATTCGAGGTCGTCGGCGTAGCCGTTGATGGCGAACTTGCGATAGGCACTCTTCTTCGGCAGTCCGTCCTCGAAGACCACCATCGACGCCACGATGTTCGTGCCGCCGAGGTGTGAGACGTCGTAGCACTCCATCCGCAGCGGGGCGACGTCGAGGCCGAGAGCGTCCTGGATGTCGTTGAGAGCTTGGGTGCGCGAGACGTAGTCTGATGAGCGCCGACTCTTGTAGAGCATGAGCGAGTGCTTAGCGTTGAGGGTCGCGGTCTGCAGAACGGCGGCCTTGTCTCCGCGTTGGGCGGTGCGCAGTGATACCGCTCCTCCGCGCGGCCGCATGGCGGCGAGCCAGGTCTCGAGCGCGGTGGCGTCCTCCGGCAGCGCGGGCACGATGATCTCGCGTGGCGGTGGCTCGGTCTCGTACGCGGTTTCGAGCATCCGCTCGACGAGCTCTCCTGTGCTGACGTCGATCTCTTTGTCGACCACCCAGCTGCGCACACCGCGGATCCGGCCGCCACGAACCACGAATTGCTGCACCGCCGCCGCCAGTTCGTCCTCCTCGATACCGAAGACATCGGTGTCAACGCTGTCGGGAAGCACGACCGCGCTTTTCTCCAGCACATTCTCGAGGGCCTGTACGCGATCCCGCAGCTTGGCCGCCTGCTCGTACTCGAACTCAGCGGCGGCCTCCTTCATCGCCCGCTGCATGCGGGTGATGACGCTGCGGTCGTGGCTGGACATGAAGGTCGCGAACTGGTCAACGATCGCACGATGCTCCTCGATCGTGACCTTCTGCGAGCACGGCCCGCCGCAGCGACCGATCTGCCCGGCGAAGCACGGTCGGCCGGTCGCCATCGCCTTCGCGTAGCTCGAGTCCGAGCAAGTCCGGATCGGGAACGCCTTCACCATCAGTTCGATGGTTTCGCGCACGGCCCAGATTTTGGGGTATGGCCCGAAATAGCGCGCGCCCGGGATGCGATGGTTGCGGGTCGTGACGACGCGCGGTGCCTCATCCGCCATGGTGAGCGCCAGGTACGGGTAGGTCTTGTCGTCGCGAAACTTGACGTTGTACGGCGGATCGAACTCCTTGATCCAGGTGTATTCGAGCTGGAGCGCCTCGAAGTCGCTTCCGACGACGGTCCACTCGACCTGGTTGGCGCTGAGCACCATGTGCCGGGTGCGCTGGTGCAGGCTGCGCAGGGGCTGAAAATAGTTGCTGAGGCGTTGGCGGAGGTTGATCGCCTTGCCGACGTAGATCACCCGTCCGGTGGCGTCGCGGAACCGGTAGACACCCGGCTGGGTCGGGATTTCGCCGGACTTGGGCCTCCAATGCTGCGGGTCTGATCCGCGCACCGGACGACCAACCTCGCCGGTCAGACCACGGGATGCTCGACCATCTGGACCGGTCCCTCCGGCTGCGCTGCCCTTGACCGCAGCCACCGTTAGCTGGCCTTCCGGCGGCCCTGCCCCGCGGACTCCGCTTCGAGAAGTTCCCGAAGGAAGAAACCAGTAAAGCTTGCAGTCTTTTTCGCGAGCTGCTCGGGAGTCCCGGTCGCGATGACGTCGCCACCACCCGATCCGCCCTCGGGACCCAGGTCGATGACCCAGTCGGCCGACTTGATCACGTCCAAGTTGTGCTCAATGACGATCACCGTGTTGCCCTTGTCGACCAAGCTATTGAGCACGATCAGCAGCTTGCGCACGTCCTCGAAATGCAGCCCGGTAGTCGGCTCGTCGAGCACGTACACCGTGCGACCGGTCGAGCGCTTCTGAAGCTCGGTCGCGAGTTTGACTCGCTGTGCCTCGCCACCCGAAAGCGTCGTCGCGCTCTGACCGAGGCGCACGTAGCCGAGGCCGACATCCACCAGTGTCTTGAGGTAACGGTGGATAGCGCTGATCGGCTCGAAGAACTCGGCCGCCTCACTGATCGACATTTCCAGTACCTCTGCGATGTTCTTGCCCTTGTAGTGCACCTGCAGGGTGTCACGGTTGTAGCGCTTGCCGCCGCAGACCTCGCACGCGACGTAGACGTCTGGCAAGAAGTTCATCTCGATCTTGATCGTGCCGTCACCCGCGCAGTTCTCGCAGCGACCGCCTTTCACGTTGAAGCTGAAGCGACCGGGTTGATAACCCCGCGACTTCGCCTCGATCGTGTCGGAGAACAGGGTGCGCATCCGGTCGAAAACGCCGGTGTATGTCGCCGGGTTCGAGCGCGGAGTGCGACCGATCGGTGCCTGGTCGACGTGCACGACCTTGTCGAGCTGCTCGAGTCCGGTCACGCGCTTGTGCTTGCCGGGAACCTGGCGGGCTCCGTTGAGTTCGTTGGCGAGCACCTTGTACAGGATGTCGTTGACCAGCGAGGACTTCCCCGATCCGCTGACCCCGGTGACCGCCACGAAGGCACCGAGCGGGAACTTCACCGTGACGTCGCGCAGATTGTTCGCCCTGGCGCCCTCCACCACGATCTGACGGCTTTTGTCGATCGGGCGGCGCTTTGAGGGCACCTCGATCGATCGACGCCCCGAGATGTAGTCGCCGGTGATCGAGCGGTGGTTGTCGAGCAGCGATTGGTAATCGCCTGAGTGCACGACCACACCACCGTGTTCCCCGGCGCCCGGGCCGATGTCGACAATCCAGTCTGCGGTGCGGATGGTGTCTTCGTCGTGCTCGACGACGATCAGCGTGTTGCCGAGGTTCTTGAGCTTGACCAGAGTTTCGATGAGTCGCCGATTGTCGCGCTGGTGCAGGCCGATGCTTGGCTCATCCAGCACGTACAGGACGCCGGTCAGGCCGGAGCCGATCTGAGTGGCCAGCCGAATGCGCTGCGCTTCACCACCGGAGAGAGTCGCTGCTGCACGCGCCATCGTCAGATAGCTGAGCCCTACCTCAAGCAGGAACTCGAGCCGAAGCCGGATCTCGCGCAGCACCTGCGCGGCAATCGTCGCCTCGCGCGGGCTGAGCTCGAGGGAATCCATTAGCGTATGCGCCTCGACCAAACTGAGGTCGGAGACCGCCGAGATGCTGTGACCGGCGATGGTCACCGCGAGTACCTCGGGCTTAAGTCGCTGGCCAGCGCAGACCGGGCAGGGGATCTCGCGCAGGTATTCGCTGTAGCGCTGTTGCGTCCATTCGCTGTCGGCTTCGAGGTACTTGCGCTCGATGTAGGGCATGACGCCCTCGAACCCGGTCGAGTACTTCATGGTGCGGCCGTAGCGGTTCTTCCACTGCACCTGCACTTCGAAGTCGTTGCCCTGCAGAATCGCGGCGTGCACCACGTCACCGAGCTTTGACCACGGGGTGTCCAGGTCGAAGTCGAGATCCCGGCCAAGACCCTCCAGCAGACGCTGGAAGTAGCTGTACATCCCCTTGCCGCCCTGATTCCAGGGCAACACCACGCCTTCGTTGAGCGTCAAACTCGGGTCGCCGATCAGCAACTCACCGTCGACGGCCATCTTGGTACCGAGGCCCGAGCATTCCGGGCAGGCGCCGAACGGGGCGTTGAACGAGAAGGTGCGCGGCTCGATCTCGGTCAGGGCGATGGGATGGCCGTTGGGGCAACTCAACTTCTCGCTGAATGTGCGCCATGCGGCGTCCCCCTCCAGGTCGATAAAGTTGATCATGACCAGTCCATCGGTCAGCCCGAGCGCGGTCTCGATCGAGTCGGTGAGACGGGTGAGCAGATCATCGGATGCGACCAGCCGGTCAACGACGACCGCGATGTCGTGCTTGATCTGCTTTTTGAGCACCGGAGGTTCGGTGAGCTGGATGAGTTCACCGTCGACCAGGGCGCGGGAGTAGCCGCTGGCGGCGAGCTCTTTGAAAAGGTCGACGAACTCGCCCTTCTTTTGCGAGATCATCGGCGCGAGCACCTGGTAGCGCGTGCCGACCTCGAGTTCCATCAGTTGGTCGGCGATCTTCTGCACGGTCTGGCGCTGGATCTTCTCGCCGCAGATCGGGCAGTGCGGCACCCCGATGCGGGCCCAGAGCAGGCGCATGTAGTCGTAAATTTCGGTGATGGTTCCGACGGTCGAGCGCGGGTTGCGGTTGGTCGACTTCTGATCGATCGAGACCGCAGGGCTGAGGCCCTCGATGAAGTCGACATCAGGACGTTCGACCTGGCCGAGGAACTGTCTGGCGTAGGCCGACAGCGACTCGACGTAGCGGCGCTGACCCTCGGCAAAGATCGTGTCGAAGGCGAGCGAGGACTTGCCGGAGCCCGACACGCCCGTGATCACGACGAGCCGGTTCCTCGGGATGTCGCACGAGATGTTCTGGAGGTTGTGCTGCCGCGCACCGCGGATCCGGAGGTGCTCCATGGGGAGGGTCATTCTAGCCGGACAGGCACCGCCGACGGCGGCCGTCTTCTGATAGCTTCGGGAGCGTGCCATCGTCCGATTCGCAGTGGGCGTTGCTCGCGTTTTCGTCGCTCTTCTCGGTGATCAACCCGATCTCCGCGGCGCCGCTCTTCGTCGCCCTGACAGAGGGCTCTCCCGCGCGCCGCCACCGCACGGCTGTGCGCGCCTGCCTGGCCGCGCTCGCGATCCTGGCGGTTTTCGCCGCGGCGGGAGGCGCGATCTTCGCTTTCTTCGGCATCACGGTCCCGGCCTTTCAGATTGCCGGCGGCCTGCTCTTCGCGCTCA
>JAYWDH010000181.1:0-3961 GCA_043779945.1 Microbacteriaceae bacterium | reverse complement strand
AGGAGACCACCGCGAACAGGGTCAGCGGCAGCAACCCGGCGACGATCGGTGCGGCTACCTCAACGATCCCGCGGAGGCCCACGAGCGAGGAAAGCAGGATCAGTAGCGCGGGCATCAGCGGAACCAGGATCAGCTGCCGAGCGAACCGCGCATCGCGCCGCCAGTAGATCAGCGAGCGGGCCGTGATCGCGCCGGCTGGCGTCGCAGGCACCACGCGGAACAGCCCGAGCCGGCCCACCCCGAGCTGGCGCCCCAACGCTCCCCCACCGCGCGCGCGGAAGACCGCCAGCAGGCTCGCACGCCAGATCACCAGCATCAGCCCGAGCGTCACCAGCGCGGTGGCGAACTCGATCGCCGCGACGCCCGGATGCCCGGCCACCACTTCCCCCGGAACGCTCCAGATCGCCCCGAACGGCGTCGTCCCGAGCACCGCCGCGGTGCCGGGGAACGGGTCGGACGTGCGCACGCCGATCGCGACCGAGAACAGGACCGGCCCCAGCAGCACGACGATGCCGATCGCGAGCACAACAAGCCGATCCCGGCTTCGCCGCCCAGACACCAGGTTGGCGGTGAGCGACGCGGTCATGCGCGAGCCCACTATGCAGATGAGGGTCGCGATTGCACCGCAGAGCAGGGCGAGCAGAGCGGCAGCCGGAGTCTGTCGCCAGGCGAGCGCCGTGCCGATCGATGCCAGGAAGGTCACGATGCCCGGCACCCAGGTCGCGCCGACCAGGGTCATCGCGAGCATCAGCCGTCCGACCGGGATAGGGAAGGCCGAGAGCTTCAACGGGTCGATCGTCGGCTCGATGCCGGTCGCGATCAGCGGGATCAGGAACCAGCCAAGCGTCAGCGCGACCCCGCCGATGACCACCGTCGCCTGCTGCACCGGCTGTGGGTAGATCACCAGCACCGCGAGACCGGCAAGTACGAAGCCGAGCACCACGAGCGCCTGCAGGGTACCGAGGATCACGGCAAGCAACTGCAGCGTATTCCGGCGCAGCGTGTTCGCGAGCACCCGGAACCGCAGGCTCAGGAGCGCCGCAACCACTCGGGCCCCTCGCTGAAGCGGCGTCCGCCGACGAGTTCGAGGAAGCGGTCCTCCAGAGTGGCCCCTGCCCGCACCTCATCGACCGTTCCGGCCACCAGAACACGACCGCGCGCCACGACGGCGACGTGATCGCACATGCGCTGCACGAGATCCATCGAATGGCTGGAGACGACCACCGTGCCGCCCGAGCGAACGAAGCCCTCCAGGATGTCGCGGATGTTGGCCGCCGACACCGGATCGACCGATTCGAATGGTTCGTCGAGCACCACGACGCGAGGCGAGTGGATGAGCGCGCACGCCAGGGCGATCTTCTTGGTCATGCCCGCCGAGTAGTCGGCGACGAGAGTTCCGGCGCTCGCCTCGAGGTCGAGCAGCTGCAGCAGGTCGCGGGTGCGCTCGGCGATCACCGCGCGATCCATCGAGAACAGCATGCCGGTGTAGGTGAGCAACTGCTCACCCGTCAGGCGGTCAAACAGGTCGACACCGTCGGCGAGGTTGCCGATCATGCGCTTGGCGGTGAGCGGATCGCTCCAGACGTCGACGCCGTGTACCTGGGCGGTGCCAGCGTTCGGGCGAAGCAGGCCGGTGGCCATCGAAAGGGTGGTTGTCTTGCCCGCACCGTTCGGGCCGACGACCCCGTAGAACGAGCCGCTCGGCACGGTGAGATACACGTCGTCGACTGCGATTTTGGTGCCGAATCGCTTGGTGAGTCCGGTGAGCTGCAGTGCGGGGGTAGGGACTGGGGTGACGACGGCGGTGACCTCGGCATCGCTCATGAGGCGTCTCGCCTGTCCGAAGTGCTCGCGATGACCGACTTCGCGAAGAGCAGCAGGAAGACGAGCGCAGCGAGGATGATCAGCGGCCAGCCCCAGCCGGGCTGAGCGACCTGGCCTTGCAGTGCGCCCACACCCACCGCGACCTGCAGCACCTGCCAGACGATCGCGGCCGCGCGGGTCCAGGCCTGGCCGCGATAAGTCCCCACGACGATCGCGGTGAGCGAGGCCGCGGCGATGAAGGCGACGATGGTGAGCGCAATCCCGGCCCCGAAGGTCGCGGTCGGCGTCGTAAGCGTTTCGATCAGGAGGGTACCCGCGAGGGAGCCGACGCCCAGCAATTCGAGGCTCAGCAGAACGATCAGCAACCACAGGGCGGCTGGGCGTTTCGTCGTGCTCACAGGGTCATCCCATTCATAACTATTGATTAGCCGTAACAAGTATGAAACTCTTGGGGAGGTTGATGTGAACGCCTACAGGGTCGTAGGTGAGTCCCGAAATAACTCTTTCCCCCAATCGTTTCGGTCACTCTTCGACTGCGCGCAGATTCTGAAACCACGGATCCGCATCGCGTCAACAGCAAGATATGAAGGAGCACCACCATGGACTGGCGTGACAAAGCCGCCTGCCTCACGGCCGACCCCGAATTGTTCTTCCCGGTGGGGAACACGGGCCCGGCTGTGGATCAGATCGAGAAGGCCAAGTCGGTCTGCGCTCGCTGCTCGGTAACCGAGATGTGCCTGCAGTATGCCCTCGAAACCAACCAAGACTCCGGCGTCTGGGGCGGCCTCAGCGAAGACGAGCGTCGCGCGCTCAAGCGCCGCGCGGCCCGGGCTCGTCGCGCGAGCTAGCTTCCCGCTGGTCACTGATCGAGCCACTGCAACGGCACGTCGATCGTGACCTCGGTGCCCTCGCCCTCGAGGGTGTGCCAGTCGATCGTGCCTCCGAGTTCGCCCTGCACCAGGGTGCGCACGATCTGGGTGCCGAGGCCCGAGCCGACCTTGCCCTCGGGGAGGCCGATTCCGTTGTCGCGCACCCGGATGCGAAGCGATCCGTCTTTGCGTCTTGCCGAGATCTCGACTTCGCCGTCGCGTCCGGCCAGGCCGTGCTCCACGGCGTTGGTCACGAGCTCGGTAAGCGCCAGTGCGAGCGGCGTCGCGTAGACGCTTGGCAGCGTCCCAAAGCTCCCCGTCCTCACCGGGTGGGCCGTCGTGTTGTGACCGGATGCTACCTCGGCGATCAGCATCAGCACCCGATCGAACACGTCATCGAAGTCGACATTCTGCTCGAGACCCTCGCTGAGAGTGTCGTGCACAACCGCGATGGCGGCGACCCGGCGCATGGCCTGGTTCAGGGCATCTCGCGCCACGTCGCTGTGCGTGCGCCGACCCTGGATGCGCAGTAGCGACGCCACCGTCTGCAGGTTGTTCTTCACTCGGTGGTGGATCTCGCGGATCGTCGCGTCCTTGGTGAGAAGCTCCTGCTCCTGGTGGCGCATCTCGGTGGTGTCGCGCATGAGCACGATCGCGCCGACCCGCTCCCCGCGATGACGAATCGGGATGGTGCGCAGAGTGACCGTAACCCCGCGTGCCTCGATATCAGTGCGCCAAGGGGCGCGGCCCGTGACCACGAGCGGGAGCGACTCGTCGACCACCAACTTGCCGGTGAGGAGAGCCGTGGTGACTTCGGCCAGAGACTCCCCCTCGAGCTCGCCGGCGAAGCCCATGCGGTTGAAGGCCGAGAGGCCGTTCGGGCTGGCGAAGGTGACGGTGCCGTCGACATCCAGGCGGATGAGACCGTCGGAAGCGCGCGGCGCGCCACGTCGCGGTCCGGAGGGGGCAGCGAGATCCGGAAAATCGCCGGACGCGATCATCGCGAACAGGTCGTTAGCGCACTGGTTGAAGGTGAGCTCTTGGCGGCTGGGTGTGCGCGCCTCGGCCAGGTTGCTGTGTCGCGTGATGACGGCGATCGGATGCTCGGTGGTGGCCGCTCCACTCGGGGTGAGCCGACGCAGCACGGGCACTGCGCGGACCCGAGTCGGGGTCTCCTCGTACCAGTCCGGCGCTGCCGCGTCGACGATCTGGCCGGTTTCGAAGGCCTGCGTGACTTGCTGGGTCCACTCGGGTTTGATCTGCTGGCC
>JAYWDH010000180.1:0-3977 GCA_043779945.1 Microbacteriaceae bacterium | reverse complement strand
TCGAGATCGTGCACCACGACATCGGACTCGAGCTGCCATTCGAGGGCCCGCTGGTTGAGAAGATGGTTGCCGCGCTCGACAAACACGACCCCGGCGCGCCTGTTCTGCCCTACCTGATGAGCGGCGGCACCGACAACAAGGCCCTGGCCAAGCTCGGGATCAAGGGCTACGGCTTCGCGCCCCTCCAGCTCACTTCGGATCTGAACTTCCCGGCCATGTTCCACGGCGTCGACGAGCGCGTCCCGCTCGACGCCCTGGCGTTCGGCCGCCGCGTGCTTGCCGACTTTCTCCGGGACTGCTGACCCGCTCCGAGCGGCAGACCGATCGGCCCGCGCTGAAAGTACGCACGTATCCGTACTCCCACGCGACCGGCTAAGGGCCGTTGTTGCCTGAGGTGTTCTCGCCAGCGCGACCCTCACGGCGGCGCAGGTAGCGCTCGAACTCCTCGGCGATCGCATCGCCGCTCGCCTCCGGGGCATCCACCGTGTCGCGGGCCTGCTCGAGTTGCGCGATGTAGGCGGCCATATCGTCGTCATCATTCGCGAGCGCGTCAATACCGGTCTCCCAGGCCGCAGACTCCTCGACCAGCGAGCCTCGACTGACCGCGACATCCACGAACTCCTCGAGTCGCTCGATGAGGGCGAGGGTAGCCTTGGGGGAGGGCGCGTTGTGCACGTAGTGCGGCACGGAGGCCCAGATCGAAAGGGTCGGAATCTCCGACCTCTCGGCGGCTTCGGACAGCACGGAAAGAATACCGACCGGCCCTTCGTACGTGCTCTTCTCGAGCTCGAAGCGCTCGCGAACGTCCTTGTTCTCACTGGTGGCGAAGATCGAGATCGGGCGGGTGTGCGGGACGTCGGCGAGCATGGCACCGAGGAAGACGATCCCGTCGATGCCAGCCGCCGAGAGCGCGTCGGTGACCTCGCTCGAGAAGGTCTTCCAGCCGCGCGAGGGCTCGGTCCCCAGCAGCACGTGGACGCCGGGACCGCCGTCGAGCGGACCCCAGAGCGTCACGCCCGGCCACTCGAGGGTGCGGTCGCCGTTTTCATCGAGCACCGAACTCGGACGGTTGAACTGGTAGTCGAAGTAGTCCTCGGGTTCGAGGTCAGAGATCGGTACCAGTTCGAGTTGGTCTCGGAGCGCCCGGGCGGCACCGCTTGCCGCTTCGCCCGCATCGTTCCAGCCCTCGAAGGCGACCACGAGGAGAGATTTCTCGCCGAATGTGCTGCTGTCCGCCACGTGTGTCCTTCCGCCGGAGTCCCGGCGTCCCGCGGCGGAACGTGCTTCCGTGGCGTCCTCCTCAGGATAGGACCCCGATCCGGTTGGCGTCGGCCCGCGGGCGTTCGCCATCAGCGCAAGGACCATCAGCATTCCTCGTAGACTCGTGCGACGTGACCGACGACATTCGTGCGACCGACCGACCGGCGGCCGTGCTCTGGGATATGGACGGCACGCTCGTCGACACTGAGCCGTTCTGGCTCGCGGCCGAGACCGAGCTCGTCCACGCCTGGGGAGGCCACTGGTCGATGGAAGACGGCCTCGCGCTCGTCGGCTCCTCGCTCACCAATTCCGCGCGCGTTCTGCAGTCGCGCGGCGTCGATCTGGAGCCCGAAGAGATCGTGCAATTGCTGACGACGCGCGTGCTCGAACAACTTGAGGAGACGGTGCCGTGGCGCCCCGGTTCCCGGGAGATGCTGACGGCCGTGCGCGAGTCAGGAGTACCCACCGCCCTGGTAACGATGTCGATCAGGCGGATGGCCGATCGGATCGCCGCGTCGGCCGGCTTCCCCGCGTTCGACGTGGTGATCGCGGGCGACGAGGTCACCAATGGCAAGCCGGATCCCGAGGCCTACCTGCGCGCTGCCATCGCCCTCGACGTCGAGATCACCGACTGCATCGCGATCGAGGACTCCGAGTTCGGCGTCGCCGCCGCGGTCGCGAGCGGGGCCACCACCCTGGCGCTGCCGCTCCACGTGCGGCTACCGGAGAGCCCCGCGTACACGCGGTGGGAGTCGCTTGAGGGCCATTCGCTCGATGAGCTGTTCGCCCTCCACACCCAGGCGTCAACCCGATGAGCGACACCACTTCGGCGCCGCGGCATTCGGGCCCGTTCGCGGCTGGCGACCGAGTGCAACTCACCGGACCGCGTGGACGGCTGAACACCGTGACCCTGCAAGCCGGGGGTGAGTTCCACACCCACCGAGGCGTGGTGAAGCATGACACGATCATCGGGCAGTCGGATGCAACGGTCGTCACGGCGACCAACGGTGACGCCTACCTGGCGCTCCGTCCACTGCTCAGCGACTTCGTGATGTCCATGCCGCGGGGTGCCGCGATCGTCTACCCGAAGGATGCCGCGCAGATCGGCGCTCTCGCCGACGTATTCCCGGGCGCGACCGTGGTTGAGGCTGGCGTCGGATCCGGCGCTCTTTCGCTGTGGTTGCTGCGGGCTGTCGGCCCCCAGGGCCGCCTGCGCTCTTACGAGCGTCGCGAGGAGTTCGCCCTGGTGGCCCGCGCCAACGTCGCCGCGTTTCTGGGCGCCGAGCCGCCGAACTGGGTCGTCACGATCGGCGATCTTTCCGAGACGCTGCCGTCGACAACCGAACCTGGCACGGTGGACCGCGTCGTACTCGACATGCTGGCGCCGTGGGAGTGTCTCGATGCGGCATCCGACGCCCTCACACCCGGGGGAGTGTTGCTCTGCTACGTCGCGACAGTGACCCAGCTCTCGCGGGTGGCCGAGGCGATCCGCTACACCGGCAACTTCACCGAGCCGGATGCCAGCGAGACGATCGTGCGCGGCTGGCATGTCGAGGGCCTCGCCGTACGCCCCGACCACCGGATGGTGGGGCACACCGGTTTCCTAATTACCGCCCGGCGGCTCGCCCCCGGCACCCTGCTCGCCAGGCCCGTTCGTCGCTCCTCGAAGACCGAGTACGGCGACGATGACGTGGAGCTCTGGACGCCGGGCGCCCTCGGCGACGCAGCTAAGAGCGACAAACGGGTGCGCAAGGTGGTGCGCGAGGCGCTCGCTCTTTCTGTCGGCACCGGGGTCGAGCTGACCGAGCCAGAACCAGAGCCCGAACCCCAGGGCTCGCCCCGCGCTCCCAGCTAGGCTCTCGCGAACAGCCAGTAAGGTTGTCTCGCTCGTTCGTACGTCGTGATTCGTCCGGCGCATCCCCGAAAGAAGGCCACGTGCGCAAAGCACCCGCGCTCCTCTCCGCTCTCGAGGTCGCCGCGGTCGCCGTGGTAGTCGTCGCCGGGCTGGTGGGCTGCTCGTCGAGCAGCACGACCTCGTCTGCGGACTCGGCCGGTTGCACGCCTTACTACGCTGCCGGCGACGCCTCGTCGACCGTGAAGGTGAGCGGAAAACCGACCGCGATCGCGACGGCAACATTCCCCACGCCGCTCATCGCGAAGACTCCTCAGGTCACGAAGGACACCGCGGGCACCGGCGCGAAGATTCAGGCGGGCGACCAGGTGGACTTCGAGTACACCGTCTTCGCTGGCAAGACCGGTGAGTCGTTGGGGAGCACGGGATACGGCGCAAGCGGATCCAAGACGCCGCGCGTCGGCGTCGCCGCTTTGCTCGCCGACAAGGCCACATACTCGCTGACTCGCTCGCTCCAGTGCGCGACCGCCGGTGAGCGCTACACCTTGGTCACCAGCGCGAAAGCGGGTTTCGGCGCCGATTCGCTGAGCCAGAATGGCATCAGCAACAGCGATACGCTCGTCGTAGTGGTCTCGGTCGTTGATCGCTTCCCCGGCAAGTCCCACGGTGCGAACCAGTTGCCGCAGGATGGGCTGCCCAGCGTTATCACCGCCGTCGACGGCCAACCCGGCATCGTGCTCCAAGAGCAGCAGATCCCGCAGGGTCTGCGCGTCGAGACCGTGAAGTCGGGTTCTGGCGCGACGGTGCAGAAGAATCAGACAGTGCATCTCAAGTACACCGGCTGGGTCTGGCCCACCAGCTCCGC
>JAYWDH010000179.1:0-3980 GCA_043779945.1 Microbacteriaceae bacterium | reverse complement strand
GCCCGCAGCTACTACCGCACGCACGGCATGAACCTCTCGATCACGCGCTGCTCGAACAACTATGGGCCGTATCACTTCCCCGAGAAGGTCATCCCACTGTTCGTCACCAACCTGATCGACGGCCGGCACGTTCCGCTCTACGGTTCAGGCGAGAACATCCGCGACTGGCTGCACGTCGACGACCACACCCGAGGCATCGCCCTGGTGACCGCGAAGGGGCGCGCGGGCGAGACCTACAACATCGGCGGCGGCACCGAGCTGAGCAACATCGAGTTGACGCAGAAGCTCCTGGATGCCACCGGCACCGACTGGTCGTACGTCGACAAGGTCGAGGACCGCAAGGGTCACGACCTGCGCTACTCAGTTGACATCTCCAAGATCCAGGCCGAGCTCGGCTACGAGCCGCTCGTCCCGTTCGACCGGGGTCTGGCCGACGTCGTGCAGTGGTACCGCGACAACCGCGCCTGGTGGGAGCCGTTGAAGGCGCGCGCAGCGCTGTGACGCGCTACCTCGTCACCGGTGCCGGCGGCATGCTCGGTCAGGATCTGCAGACGGCGCTGCACGGCCGCGAGGTGACGGCGCTCACCCGCTCCGACCTGGATGTCACCGACCGGGATGCGGTGCTGGCGGCCGTCACTGGCCACGATGTCGTGATCAATGCCGCGGCGTACACGAACGTGGACGGGGCGGAGACCCACGAGGATGAGGCGTTGGCGATCAACGGGCGGGGTGTCGAGAATCTCGCGATCGCGGCACGAGAGTCCGGAGCGACGCTGCTGACGGTCTCCACCGACTACGTGTTCGATGGAGCCGGCGATCGGCCGTACCCCGAGGATGCGCCACGCAACCCGCTGAACGCCTACGGCCGAACGAAAGCTGCTGGCGAGGAACTCGCCATCGCCGCCCATCCCGACGGCGCGTACATCGTGCGTACCGCCTGGCTGTACGGCTTGGGTGGCCCGAATTTCGCCGCGACGATGCTGAGTCTCGCCGCCTCGAACCCAACGGTGTCCGTCATCGACGACCAGCTGGGTCAGCCCACCTGGACTCACGATCTCGCGGTCCGCCTGGTCGAGCTCGCCGACTCGGATGCCCCAGCAGGCATCTACCACGGCACGAATGCAGGGGAGACTTCCTGGTTCGGCTTCGCGCGCGCGATCTTCGAGGTGGCGGGGCTCGACCCGGAGCGCGTGCTCCCAACCGACAGCGCCTCCTTCGTGCGTCCGGCGCCGCGACCCGCGTACTCGGTCCTCGGTCACCAGGGCTGGAGCCGGGCGGGCCTTCCGCCGCTGCGTGACTGGCGGGTCGCTCTCGAGGCGGCCGCGGCATCCGGAGTGTTGTCGCGGTGACGACGCTGCGCGTGATCCTCGACGGGGTGACGGCGTCGCCGACTGGCGGCATAGCGCACTACGCGGAAGAACTCACGCGGCAGTTGATCGCAACTGCTCCCCGCGGCTCGAGCGTTGGCGGCATCGTGTCGGCGTCCCCGGAGTCCGACTACGCCCGGCTCTCCGAGCTCCTGCCCGGATTGACGGAGCTGTACAAGAGCCCGCTGGCTCGGCGCGAGCTCGCGGCCGCCTGGCAGCACGGCTTCACCCGACTGCCCGGGACCGGGATGGTGCACGCGACGAGTCTTCTCGCGCCGATGTCGCGTCACGATCATGTGAACTCCCGGAACACCCAGATCGCCGTGACCGTGCACGACGCGGTGGCTTGGACCGATCCCGACTTGCTCCCGCCCCGCCAGCTCGCCTGGAACAAGGCGATGACCCGGCGGGCAGAGCGCTTCGCCGACGCGGTCGTCGTGCCCACTCACGCGGTCGCCGACGAGCTGGCCGAGCGCTTCGACTTCGGGGACCGCCTGAGGGTCATCGGCGGGGCCCCGAGTTCTCGCCTGCATCCCGTCACCGACGCGCAAGAGCGACGCGAGCGGCTGGGCCTATCGGACGGCTACCTGCTCGCCGTCTCGGGGTTGGATCCGCGCAAGGGACTCGACGCGCTCATCGTCGCGTTGGCGGATGTCCCCGACATCCCCTTGGTCGTCGTCGGATCGGAACCGGGAGACGCGGAGGCCATCGCCGCGACCGCCACCGCTGCCGCCGTGGCAGTCGACCGCGTGATTCTGCTCGACCCGATCGACGACGACGACCTCGGTGCGGTGCTCCAGGGGGCGTCGCTGTTCATCCAACCCAGCCGCGCGGAGGGCTTCGGGCTCGCCATGGTCGAGGCCTTCGCGTTCGGGCTGCCGGTCATCCATTCGGATGCTCCGGCGCTCATCGAGTTGGCAGCGGATACCGGGGTGGTTGTCGCCCGTAACGCGCCGGATGGCTACGCCGCCCGCCTCGGGGAGGCCATCCGCTCGGTCCTCGACGACGCCGCGCTTCGCGCTCGGCTCTCGGTCGCCTCAGCGGACCGGGCACGTGCCTTCAGCTGGCGCGACGCCGCCGAGAAGGTCTGGCAGTTGCACGCCGACCTCTAGCCGAGCGGGGTGACCGACGGACGTGGCCGAAGGGCATGACCGTTAGCCGGTCTGCCCCGTCGAGCATGTCGACTGGTCGGCGGCCTGACCCGAGATGCCGGATGGCAGGGGCACCGGAACACCGCCGGCCGGGGTCGCCGAAGAGCTGGGCCTTGGCGTGCCGCTCGGGGTGGGAGCACCCGAGGTGATGGCCGCACCGCCGAGGGTATGGGTCACCACGGCCTGATCGGCCGCAAGCGCTGCCATCAGAGTGCCCGCGTCCGCCACATTGGGCAGGGTGACGCTCTGACCGCGCACCGTCTTCGGGGTGGACGGGTATTGCACGAAAGCGATGCGGTTGAGCGGGATGCTTCGCAGGACGAGCGCCATCGACACCATGGTCGAGGTCTGCGCAAGCTCGGTACTGAGTTGCATGTGCTGGGATGCGGCCTCCGCCAAGCCGATCACCTTGACAGGATTGTCGAGTGTCTGCGAGCTCTTGACGGTCCTCATCAGCGAGGAGAGGAAGACCTGCTGGTTGCTGATCCGCTGCAGATCGCTCCCTGTCGGCAGCCCGTGGCGGGTGCGGAGGAAGGCGAGGGCCTGCGCCCCCTGAAGCGTGTGCTGCCCCGCGCTCAGGACCAGACCGCTGTAGGGGTCGTCGATCGCCGTCGCGAGACACACCGGAACGCCGCCGATAGCGTCGCTCATCGCGACGACGCCGTCGAACTCGATCTTAGCGGCGTACTGGATGCTCAGCCCGGTCAGGGCCGCCGCGCTCGCCACCACGCAGTTCAGTCCGCCGCGCGAAAGGCCGGTGTTGAAGCGCGCCTGCGAGACCGCCGGCGACACCGTGCCGTTGGTCTTGGTGCACTGCGGCTGCGGGACATAGAGGTCGCGCGGGATGCTCATCGCCGTCGCCGACTTCGAGACCGGCGAGAGGTGGATCAGGATCGTCACGTCGTTCAGGGCCTCGCCGCGCGCCCCGTACGCCGCGTTGCCGCCGCCGCTGTCCGAGCCGACGAGCAGGATGTTTACCGGCCCCGTGAGCGCACCGACCGCGACCGGCTGACCGTCAGGTCCGGTGATATCGATCGTGTTCGACGCCAGTTTTGCGAGGATGCTCGCGGTCTTCCCGGCCGTCCAGGCCGCACCCAGCGCCACGCCGCCAGTCGCGACGAGCGCGACGACCGACAGGATCGCGACCCCGAACCGCGCCCGAGGTCCGACCCGCGGCAGACGAGTCAATCGCAGGGTGTCGACCGCGCAAATCAACCAGAGCAGCCCGTAGAGCCCGAGCACGATCGCGAAACCCCAGAGCACGACGGGCATCGTGATGAAAGGGATCAGTGCCACTCGACCGATGAGCAGAGCGAGGGCAACGGCCACCAGGAGCGACCAGAAGAGCAGGGTGGTGGCGAGCGCGAACCGGCCGAAACGGCGGCTCCCGGCGAGCACCTGGGCGGAACCGGGCACGAGGATATTGAGGCCGACCAGCCACCAGGCGCGCTTCGTCATCAAC
>JAYWDH010000178.1:0-4005 GCA_043779945.1 Microbacteriaceae bacterium | reverse complement strand
ACCCGGGCTTGACTGCCGGCAGCAGCACTCGCCACAGCGCCGAGAAAGACGAGCAGCCGTCGACCATCGCCGCCTCATCCAGCTCCTTGGGGACCGCCTCGAAGGAGATGCGCATCATGAACGTCGAGAAGGGGAGCTGGAACATCGTCAGAACCAGTGCAACGCCGAGCAGCGTGTTTTGCAGACCAACTCGGGTCAGAATCACATAGAGCGGGATCAGCACAGTGGCGTACGGCACCATCAAGATCGCGAGCGTCAGAAGGAAGAGCGCGTTGCGTCCCGGGAACCGGAACCGCGCGAACGCGTACCCGCCGAGCGTGGAGATCACCAAGGTGAGCAGCACGGTCAGACCCGCGACGATCGTGGTGTTGAGTATGTAAACAAAGATGCCCGCCTGGTAGTTGGCCAGGGTCACGTAGTTGCCAAGGCCCCAGCCGTCCACCTGCCCGGTGCCGGGGTGTGGAGAGAAGGAAGACACCCCGGTCCAGATCAGCGGGTACAGGAAGAGCACGGCCAGCGCGGTCGTGAATACCCAGTAGGGCATGCGGATTGCGATGTCGCGGAAGGTCATGTGGCGGGCGGATGGTCGCGCGGCGCGGACGGTGGCGGGCATCGAATCACTCCTCGCCCGCACCGCGGAATGCCCGCAGTTGACCGACGTTGATGATCACCAGCGCGACGAGCACGATCACCGAGAGTGCGCCGGCCACCCCGAGGTCGTTCTGCCCCTGGAAGGCAACGCTGTAGATCAGCTGCACCACCGTGATGGTCGAGTTGTCTGGCCCGCCCTTGGTCAGGATGTAGAACTGCTCGAACGCGAGAAGTGATCCGGTGACGCAGAGCACCGTCGTGAGAGCCAGGGTCGGTCGCATCAGCGGCAGTGTGATCCCGCCGAAAATTTGGAAGCGGCTGGCTCCATCGATGCGCGCGGCCTCGTAGACGTCGTCGGGGATGCTCTGGAGGCCAACGAGCATGAGCAACATGTAGAAGCCGGCGTAGCGCCAGACAATCAGGAACAAGGTTGAACCGAGCGCGGCAGCCGGGGTGCCCAAAAAACTGAAGCCGGTGTTCTTAAGTGCGTCGGCAAGTGGCCCAGCGATCGGCGAGTAGAGCACATAGAAGAGCAACGACGCGGACGCCAGCCCGAGAGCAGAGGGGACCAGAAACGCGATCCGCAGGATCGACTTCCAGCGCGTCGCCTCCTGCACCAGGAGCGCGAGACCGAGCCCCAGAACGATCAGCAGGATCGTCGCGAGGACCGTGTATTTCAGGGTGAAGCCGACCGAGTCCCAGAAGAAACGGTTCAAGACCGCTTTCTGAAAGTTCTCGGGAGCGTTGAGTCCCAGGTCGCCCCCGAGCAGCGGCCAGTTCGAGACCGACATCTTGCCCACCACCAGGAGCGGCACGATGAACAGAAGGACGACGAACAGAGCGGTCGGCGCCGCGTACAGCCAACCCTGGAGGGGGCGGCCGCGACCACGCGTGGTCGATCGCAGCGAGCGGCGGACCGTGGGGACGGTGGCGGTCATGGATCGGGTCTCTCGGTCGAGGGGCGGTCGTGCCGTTTGGGAGCGGCCGACGCGAGGATCATCCCGCGCCGACCGCTATGCACTACTGCTGGAGCACCGAGTCGATGCCCGCATTGTCTTTCTTCACGGAGCTGCCGCCTCCCAGCACCGCGTTGCGCACCATGCTCAGCCACGGGCTGCTCGGGGAGTTGAAGGCCTGCTGGAAGTTGAGTGCAACCGGCGTCTCACCCTTACCAGCGACCTGGTTGATGGTGGTGAGGCGCGGGTCTTTCGCCGAGTACATGTTGTCGGCGAGGTCGGAGCGTGAAACCGCGTCGTTGTCCTTGGCAAGTACACCGACCTGGGCGTCTTTCGACATCATCCAGTTCAAGAAATTCCAGGCCTGTGCCGCTTTCTTCGAGTCCTTCGAGACGCCGATACCGTCGCCGCCGACGAAAGTCGAAGCTCCGCCGCTGATGCCGGGAAGCCCCGCGACGCCGACATCGAACTTGGTCGACGAGAGCAGGGTTGCCGGATACGGCATCAGTCCGACCTTGCCATCGGTGAAGCCGGCCGTCCAAGTGGGGCCGGCCTCGTCTTTCGAGGACGGCAAAACCGCGCCGTCCGCCCACAGTTTGTGCCAGATCGAGTAGACCTTCGCAGCGTTGTCGGCGGCGAGTAGAGACTTCGCTCCGTCGGCGCTCAACACTTGGTCTCCGGACGCCCAGATGCTGGGGAACCAGGTGAAAACGAGGCAGCCGCCGCAGTTGAGGCCGGTGGCTGTGCCGTAGGTGTCCGGGAGATTCAGCTTCTGGATCGCCTCCGCGTCATCCGCGAACTCTTGTAGCGTTGCCGGGCCCTTGTTGGGGTCGAGGCCAGCCTTGGTAAACAGCGCCTTGTTCCAGAACATCATGGAGAGATCGAGGACGAACGGCAGCACATGCTCTTTGCTGTCGAGAGTGCCGGCCGCGAGGTGACCCTTGTTGATCGAGTCCTTGAAAGACAGCCCGTTTACCTTGGAGGTGATGTCCTGAAAGAGGCCCTGCTTCACCCAGTTCGGCACGTAGACGATGTCCGCGGCAAAAAGGTCGGGAAGGCCGTTCGCGCCTGCTGCTGCGCCGACCTTGGCGACATAGTCGTCATTCGGCACCACGGTCAACTCGACGTGGTTCTTGTGGGACGCGTTGTACGCCTTGACCAGCAGGGTGGCTTGCTTTTCGAGGGGGGCACGGGTCCACAGGGTGAGGGCGGACCCGTCATCGGTCCCGTTCGGCCCAGCTGCGGCCGCGGTAGAGCCCGGGCCGGCGGAGCTGCAGCCGGCGAGAATCAGGCCGGCCACGACCAGCCCGGCCAGCAGCGGTACGGGGGCCCTGCGGCAACCGAAGTGTCTCATGGTGTTCTCCTAGTGCTCTTCATTGAGCGGACTCCGCTGCGGAGCCCGGTGAGGAATTTGGATCGATCGGCGCCGAGTGGAACGAAACTCACCGAAATCCATTTCGGAGACTATGGGCCATAAGGTATCGTCGTCAATGAATCGCTCGATCAAAAGTTTTCGAAAACTTTGGAGCCCGGATGCCGCACAGCAGTGCCAAGCGCAGCGTCACCCTCAGCGACGTGGCGCGCGCCGCCGGTGTCTCGCTCTCGACCGCCTCCAAGGCGCTGAACGGCAAGGACGAGGTCGCCCCTCTCACGCGGCAGCGCGTCGTGGAGGCCGCGAAGCAGATGTCATTCACCCCGAGCCAAGTGGCGCGCAGCCTCCTCGCCGGGCGCACTGGCACCGTGGGACTGCTCACCAGCGACCTCGAGGGCCGATTCGTCATCCCGATCCTGATGGGGGCAGAGGACGCCTTCGGGGCCGGCGAGGTCAACGTGTTCCTGTGCGATGCGCGGGGTGACGCCATCCGCGAGCAGTACCACCTCCGCGCGCTGCTCAACCGCCGGGTCGACGGGATCATCGTCGTCGGGCGCCAGACCGATCCCCGGCCCTCTCTCGGCCACGACCTCCCGGTGCCAGTGGTGTACGCATACGCGCCAAGCGACGATCCGACCGACCTCTCGCTCACGCCCGACAACGAGTTGGGGGGCCGGCTCGCAGCCGAGCATCTGATCTCCTGCGGCCGCGTGCGGATCGCCCACATCACCGGTGAACCCGGTTACTCGGCAGCGCAGGATCGTGTTCGAGGGGCGCTCGCAGGCATCCGCTCAGCCGGGCTGGAACCCACAGGCCAGGTGATGTTCTCGGACTGGTCCGAAAGGTGGGGGCGCGACGCCACAGCGGCGCTGCTTGCGCGACACCCCGATGTCGATGGGATCGTCTGCGGCTCAGACCAGATCGCCCGCGGTGCGCTCGACACGCTGCGGGATTTCGGGCGCGCGGTTCCCCATGACGTCGCGATCGTAGGCTTTGACAACTGGGAGATTCTGGCCACCAACGCCCGCCCCGAGCTCACCAGCATCGACGCCAACCTGCAAGAACTCGGCCGCGCGGCAGCCCTCC
>JAYWDH010000177.1:0-4008 GCA_043779945.1 Microbacteriaceae bacterium | reverse complement strand
ACAACCCCGGGCGGCGGTCACCGCTCTGGCAGCAGCGGCAACGCAGCGCGCAGCTGCTGGAGGTGGCGCGCAAGTACCCGAGCTTCCCGATCATCCTGGAAACCGTGCGCGAGGTGCTGCAGGACGTCTACGATTTGCCCGCCCTCGCCGAGCTCACCAACGAGATCGCGACGCGCAAGGTGCGGTTGGTCGAGGTCGAGACCGAGGTGCCGTCGCCGTTCGCGCGAACCCTGCTGTTCGGCTATGTCGCGGCGTTCATGTACGAAGGCGATTCGCCGCTGGCGGAGCGCCGCGCGGCCGCTCTCTCACTCGACCCGACCCTGCTGGCGGAACTGCTCGGCCGTGCAGAACTGCGCGAACTGCTTGACCCGCGCGTCATCGAGCAGTTAGAACTCGAGCTGCAACGTCTGGCGCCCGACCGCCGAGCTAAGGATGCCGAGGGGCTGGTCGACCTGCTGCGCCTGCTGGGCCCGCTGAGCTCTGATGAGCTGCGGGAGCGATCGCTCGACGGCGTACTGTCCGAGACCGTTCTCGACGACTTCGCGCGCTCCAACCGCGTGCTGCGCGCCACGATCGCCGGCGAACAGCGCTGGGCGGTCATCGAAGACGCCAGCCGCCTGCGCGACGCGCTCGGGGTGCCGCTGCCGATCGGGGTGCCAACCGTGTTCCTCGACCCGGTGGCGGACCCGGTGGGCGATCTCGTGAGCCGCTACACGCGCACGCACACCCCGTTCCCGGCCGCGGAGGCTGCCACGCGATTCGGGCTTGGGGTCGCCGTCGTCACGGATGCGCTGAAGCGGCTGGCATCCGATCGTCGCGCGGTCGAGGGCGAGTTCCGTCCCGGTGCCAGCGGCTCCGAGTGGGTGGACGCCGAGGTGCTGCGGCGCCTGCGGAGTCGGAGCCTCGCGGCGCTGCGCTCCGAGGTCGAGCCGGTGCCGCGAGCGGCGCTCGGGCGCTTTCTGCCGGACTGGCAGAAAGTCGGCGCTCTCGCCTCGTCTGGCAACGACTCCGCGCCGCGTCCGGGCCTGCGCGGCATCGATGGCCTGGTGACAGCGATCGACCAGCTCGCCGGGGTGGCGATTCCGGCATCCGCGTGGGAGAGCCTGGTCCTGCCGAGCCGGGTGCGCGACTACTCCCCCGCGATGCTCGACGAGCTGACCACCACCGGCGAGGTGCTCTGGGCCGGTCGCGGCGAGCTCCCGGGCAACGACGGCTGGCTCAGCCTGCATCTGGCGGAGAACGCGCCGCTGAGTTTGGCCGAGCCTACGATGACCGAGGCGAGCGAGCTGCACGACCGCATTCTGCTGGCCATGACCGGAGGCGGCGCGTACTTCTTCCGCCAGCTCTCGTCCGCGCTGGCTTCGACGGGCGCGGTCGACGACACGAGGCTGGCGACCGCCCTGTGGGAACTGGTCTGGGCCGGGCTGGTCGGCAACGACACCCTCGCTCCGCTGCGCGCCAAGCTGGGGGCGACCACCACCCGAGCGCGGGCGACGCCCCGCAATCGGACGTACCGCTCTCGGGCGCGGGCCGCTGCGAGCGTGTCAAACAAGCTGGCGGCGACCGCGCCGCCGATGGTCGCAGGGCGCTGGAGTCTCCTGCCCGCGACCGAGATCGTCACGACCGCCCGCGCCACCGCTCTCGCCGAGCAACTGCTCGAGCGACACGGCATCGTTACCCGTGGCGCCGTCGTGAGCGAGGGCGTCGTCGGCGGGTTCGCGCTGGCGTACAAGGTCCTGAGTGGTCTCGAAGAGACCGGGCGCACCCGCCGAGGGTACTTCGTCGAGGGGCTCGGTGCTGCGCAGTTCGCGACCCCAGCCACCGTAGATCGGCTGCGCGCCTTCGTCGCGGATGACGCATCGGGGAGCCTCGCCGAGAAGCCCAGGATCGCCCTCACCCTCGCCGCGTGCGACCCGGCGAACCCCTATGGAGCCGCCCTCGGCTGGCCAGACCCGCCCACCGGCCACCGACCTGGACGCAAGGCGGGCGCCCTGGTGGTGCTCGTTGACGGCGCACTGGCGCTCTATGTGGAGCGCGGCGGCAAGACGGTGCTCGACTTCCTCGCGTCCAGCGACGAGAGCGGTCGGGGGGCCGCAGCCCTGTCGCTTGCGGGCACGGTTCGCGCGAGCGGTGGCAAGCTGCGTATCGAGAAGATCGACGGAGAGTTCTCGGTCGGCACGGTGCTCGGCGATGCGCTCGTGCGCGCGGGCTTCGCGCCGACCCCGCAAGGTCTGCGACTGCGCGGCGGCGCCGGAGCGGCGGGCTAGCCGTGCCAGAGGGCGACACCGTCTTCCAGACGGCAAAGCGGCAGAACACGGCGCTCGCCGGGCTGGTGCTCACCGGCTTCGAGCTGCGAGTGCCGAAGTTCGCAGCGGCCGATCTGCGGGGCGAGACCGTGCACGAGGTTGTCGCGTGCGGCAAGCATCTGCTGCACCGAATCGGCGACTGGAGCCTGCATTCACACCTCAGGATGGAGGGGTCCTGGCGCGTCGTGCGGCCGGGAGGGCGGTGGCCGAAACCGGCGTTCCAGGCGAGAGCGGTGCTACGCGCGCTATCCGTCACCTCGATCGGCTTCGAGTTGGGAATTATCGAGCTCATTCCGACCGCCGAGGAGGGCTCCGTGGTCGGCCACCTCGGCCCGGACCTCCTCGACCGGGCGTGGGATGCCGCCCACGCTGCCGAAGCCGTTCGTCGGCTGCTGGCGCATCCAGAGTCACCGGTGTTCACGGCCGTGCTCGAGCAACGCAACCTTGCCGGTGTCGGCAACGTCTACGCGAACGAGTTGTGCTTCCTGCGTGGGGTGCTGCCGAGCACCCCGGTCGGGGAGACGGATGCCGCAGCGGTCGTCGACCTGGCCCGCCGACTGCTCGTGGCCAACCGCGACCGCCATCCGCGGGTCACGACCGGCGACACTCGCCCCGGACGCCGAACCTGGGTCTACGGTCGTGCCGGCGAGGAGTGTCGACGCTGCGGCGCGGTCCTGCTCGGTGGTGAACTCGGCGCCCGGCCGGGGCAGGAGCGCACCGTCACCTGGTGCCCACGTTGTCAGTCATGACTGGCTCAGCGGAGAGCGGCGGAGAACGCCGCAGCGCGGAACCGTAGGCTGGACCCATGACTCAGCCGTCGCCGTCCTCGTTGCCCTCAGAGAACCTCCAGCGCGGGGTGATCTTCGCCCTAATCGTCCTCCCGCTGGGGATCGTCGCGTGGGACGTCCTGTGGAGCGTGGGCTTCGTCGCCTCGATCGTCGCATTCGGGGTGGCATGGGGCGCCGTGCGGCTATACCGCCTCGGATCGGGTGGCCGCATCACTCGTCCCGGAGCGATCGCCGTAGCGATCGTCACGATCGTTACGCTGTTGCTCGCCTATGTCTCAGGCTTCATCGTCGACGTCGTGCAGGCACTCGTCAAGCAGGGGGCCAGTGTCTCCGAGGCGCTCAGCTTCCCGCCATTCTGGGGCGACGTCGGCTCGGCGATGACGACCTCCTCGGCACTGATCAGCTTCCTGCTCGCCGTGCTGTTTGGGGCGCTTGGCTGCTTCAGCGTCCTACGCGGCGCATTCAGGATGTCGCGACTCCCGCAGGGCGCGGTGACCCCGAACGCTCCGACCGTTCTCGGCACTGCCCCCGGCGTGCAGGCCGCCGACGCTCCCACGCCGCCGGCCATTCAGCAACCGTCGCTGATGAGCCCTCCGCCGCCCGCGCCCGCTGAGCCGACAGACGACACGAAGTAGCCGTCGCCGGCCGCGGGTACGGCAAGCCGCGCTTGCGCAAAATGGGCGACACGCTCGTGCAAGACGGGACTCGTTGCGCTAACGACTCTGCTGCCAGGACCTCCCGAACATCACCAGGAGCACGGCGACGACACCGAGCCCGACGACGATCGCCAGCGGCGCGCCGAAAGACATGGTCTGCGCGGCCCAGAACTCGACCTCGTTTCGCGTTCCTCCGTTCCGAACGATCGTGGCGAATCCCTCATACGCCCAGACGATTCCGGCGATGATGAGCACGGC
>JAYWDH010000176.1:0-11228 GCA_043779945.1 Microbacteriaceae bacterium | reverse complement strand
TTGGTGGTCCCCTCGGGGACCACCAAACCGATAGTTCCCATTCGGGTCCTCATGGACTCCCCAGCCCAACCACTTCCCCGGGAGGCGTCGTGTTCAGTGCGGTCGCGCGGATCTTCCGCACTCCAGACCTTCGTAAGAAGATCGGCTTCACGCTGGCGATCATCGCGATCTTCCGGCTGGGTTCGTTCATCCCTGCGCCGTTCGTCAAGTTCGACAACGTCCAAGCCTGTCTCACGGCCAACTCGGGCGCGTCGGGTAGCCTTTACGACCTCGTCAACTTGTTCAGCGGTGGTGCTCTGCTCAAGCTGTCGATCTTTGCGCTGGGCATCATGCCGTACATCACTGCCTCGATCATCGTGCAACTGCTGCGGGTGGTCATCCCTCACTTCGATAACCTCTACAAGGAGGGGCAGTCGGGCCAGGCTCGTCTGACGCAATACACCCGCTACCTCACGATTGCCCTCGGCGTTCTCCAGTCGACCACCCTCATCACCGTCGCCCGAAGCGGTGCGCTGTTCGGCTCGCGGAGCTCGTCAGCCGCGTGCTCTGACCTGATCGCGAACGACTCTTGGTATGCCATCCTGCTCATCGTCATCACGATGACGGCGGGCACCGGCGTCATCATGTGGATGGGCGAGCTCATTACCGAACGCGGTGTGGGTAACGGCATGTCGATTTTGATCTTTACCTCGATCGCCGCCCGCTTCCCGACCTCGCTCGGTTCGATTGCCACCCAGAGGGGCTGGGAGACGCTCGCTCTGGTGATCGCTATCGGCGTGATCATCATGGTGCTCGTGATCTTCGTCGAACAGTCGCAGCGTCGCATCCCTGTCCAATACGCGAAACGGATGGTGGGCCGTCGAACATACGGGGGCAACAACACCTACATCCCGATCAAGGTCAATATGGCGGGGGTCGTGCCCGTCATCTTTGCCTCCTCTCTGCTCTATCTGCCGGCACTGATCGCGCAGTTCAATCAGCCCGGACTTGGCAAGCCAGCAGCCCCGTGGGTGACCTGGATTCAGACCTACCTGACCCGCGGCGACAACGCACTGTACATGGCGCTCTACTTCCTGCTGATCGTGGGGTTCACCTACTTCTACGTAGCCATCACCTTCAACCCGGATGAGGTGGCCGACAACATGAAGAAGTACGGCGGATTCATCCCCGGCATCCGCGCCGGCCGGCCGACCGCGGAGTATCTGGATTACGTGCTGACGCGGGTGACCCTGCCCGGTTCGCTCTACCTCGGTTTGGTTGCATTAGTGCCTCTCATCGCTCTCGCCTTGGTGAACGCCGACCAGAACTTCCCGTTCGGTGGCACCAGCATCCTGATCATGGTCGGAGTCGGCCTCGAGACGGTGAAGCAGATCGACTCGCAGCTCCAGCAGCGCCACTACGAGGGCCTGCTCCGGTGACCCGATTCCTCATCGTCGGTCCGCCCGGCGTCGGGAAGGGCACGCAGGCGGCGCGGATCTCGGAACATTTCGGCATCCCCACGATCTCGACCGGCGACATCTTCCGCAAGAACATCGCGGATGGCACGCCACTCGGTGCGGAGGTTTCGAAGATCGTGGACGCTGGCGACTACGTCCCCGATTCGCTCACGAACGCTCTCGTCGAGGACCGCCTCGAGTCTGCGGATGCCGAACAGGGCTTCCTGCTGGATGGCTACCCACGCACACCTGACCAGGTCGAGTACCTCCACGCACTGCTGTCTGCCAACGGGCACAGCCTCGACGCGGTGGTCCGTCTCGTGGCCGACCAGGACGAGATCGTTCGGCGCCTGCGCAAGCGCGCACTCGAGCAGGGTCGCGTGGACGACTCGGAGGAGGCGATCTTGCACCGTCAAGATGTGTATCGCCGAGAGACCGAGCCGCTGATCGCGATGTACAACCACCAAGGACTGCTGATCGAGGTCGACGGTCTCGGGGACGTCGACGACGTCACCGAACGCATCTTCTCGGCTATGGCGGAGCGCGGTTTCAGTGCCACCCAGGTCGCGAACGGCTGAAGTTCTCCCTCGCGGAGCGGAACCTTACACCTGACTTGGTCAAATGGTCCCTCATGGCGTAGGCTAAATCTTTGGCGCTTTGGGCCCGCTCTTCGCGTGCCGCCGCACCAAATCCCACCCACGCACGACCAGCAGTACGACTTGTGAGCGATTAAAGAAGGTATGGCCAAAAAGGACGGCGTTATCGAGATCGAGGGCTCCGTGGTCGAAGCTCTTCCCAACGCGATGTTCCGCGTTGAGTTGACCGGCGGGCACAAAGTTCTCGCACACATCTCGGGCAAGATGCGCCAGCACTACATCCGCATCCTCCCCGAGGATCGCGTGATCGTGGAGTTGAGCCCCTACGACCTGACCCGCGGCCGGATCGTCTACCGCTACAAGTAGGCGGCTGGAAAGTAACGGTCCATCGCTGTGCTCGAGAGAGTCGGCGGTGTTCACGAAGACAGCGAGAGAAGAAGAACAATGAAGGTCAAGCCGAGCGTCAAGCCGATCTGCGAGAACTGCAAAGTGATCCGTCGCAACGGTGTCGTCATGGTGATCTGCAAGGCGAACCCCAGGCACAAACAGCGTCAGGGCTGAAGCGGGGCTCTCTCGCCACAGCGGGTTCGACGCTGCTGAACATCTCGGACATCGGACAAAAGCAAAAAGCGTCAGAACGATATCAAGCATCACCAGGATCCCTGCGAGGGGTGACACCCAGGGTCTGGAGGCCCCGGCACCGGTGACGCACAGACCTCCAGGAGCTCTCTCAAGGAGAATCCGCCATGGCACGTCTTGCCGGAGTGGACATCCCGCGTGAAAAGCGCGTGGAGGTCGCACTGACATATATCTACGGTGTGGGGCGCACGCGTGCGCTTGCCACCCTCAAGGACACCGGAATCTCCGGTGACGTCCGAGTCAAAGACCTGACCGACGACCAGCTCGTCGCTCTCCGTGACTACATCGAAGTCAACTACAAGGTCGAGGGTGACCTTCGCCGTGAGGTGCAGGCCGACATCCGCCGCAAGGTCGAGATCGGTTCGTACCAGGGCATCCGCCACCGTCGCGGCCTCCCGGTGCGCGGTCAGCGCACGAAGACCAACGCCCGCACCCGCAAGGGCCCGAAGCGCACCGTCGCTGGCAAGAAGAAGGCAGGCAAGAAGTAATGGCCACTCCCAAAGCAGCCGCCGGTCGCAAGCCGCGCCGCAAGGAGAAAAAGAACATCGCGGTGGGCCAGGCCCACATCAAGTCGACGTTCAACAACACCATCGTTTCGATCACCGACCCCTCGGGTGCCGTCATCGCCTGGGCCTCCGGCGGCGACGTCGGCTTCAAGGGCTCGCGCAAGTCAACCCCGTATGCAGCCGGTATGGCCGCGGAAGCTGCTGCCCGCAAGGCGCAGGAGAACGGGATGAAGAAGGTCGACGTGTTCGTCAAGGGACCGGGTTCGGGCCGCGAGACCGCGATCCGATCGCTGCAGTCTGCTGGCCTCGAGGTCGGATCGATCAACGACGTGACGCCCCAGGCCCACAACGGAGTTCGCCCGCCGAAGCGTCGGCGGGTGTAACGCAGAGCGCGACACCCCGACAAGTCGAGTGGCGTGCCGAATCGCACGGATCGAGACACCCTGCCAGGAGCGAGAGCTTTGGAATCGGGTTTCATGCGTGGCTTCGCCCCTACTCAACCAGCGAGATTTCACAACTAAATAAAAACACCCGGCGGTCCAGCCACCCGCCGATATTTCGTGAGTGTCATATGGCGGACACTTCGCCGAAAGGAAAACATCCGTGCTGATTGCACAGCGACCCACCCTGTCCGAGGAGAGCATCTCCGAGTTCCGCTCGCGCTTCATTATCGAACCGCTGGAACCCGGATTCGGCTACACCCTCGGCAACTCTCTCCGCCGCACGCTGCTGTCGTCCATCCCGGGCGCGGCGGTCACGAGCATCCGCGTCGACGGCATCCAGCACGAGTTCGACACCATCCCCGGGGTGAAAGAAGACGTCGTCGAGATCGTCCTCAACATCAAGGGCCTCACGGTCTCCAGTGAGCACGACGAGCCGATCACGGCGTACCTGCGCAAGCAGGGTGCCGGCCAGGTCACAGCCGCGGACATCTCGGCTCCGGCTGGTGTCGAAATCCACAACCCTGAACTCGTCATCGCGACTCTGAACGAGAAGGCGAAGTTCGAGCTGGAGCTCACGATCGAGCGTGGCCGCGGTTACGTCTCGGCGACCCAGAATCGCAGCGAGTTCAGCGAGAACGGTCAGATCCCGATCGACTCGATCTACTCGCCCGTGCTCAAGGTCACCTACCGCGTCGAGGCGACTCGTGCCGGTGAGCGCACCGACTTCGACCGCCTGGTCGTGGATGTCGAGACCAAGTCCGCGATCACCCCGCGCGACGCCATCGCCTCCGCGGGCCGCACGCTGGTCGAACTGTTCGGTCTCGCCCGCGAACTGAACTCGGCCGCCGAGGGCATCGAGATCGGGCCCGCCCCGGTCGACGCCGTGCTCTCGAGTGAGCTCAGCATGCCGATCGAGGACCTCGACCTTTCTGTGCGCAGCTACAACTGCCTCAAGCGCGAGGGCATCAACACGGTCAGTGAGCTCGTCGCCCTCTCGGAGACGCAACTGATGAACATCCGTAACTTCGGTCAGAAGTCCGTCGACGAGGTCAAGGACAAGCTCGTCGAGCTCGGTCTCTCGCTCAAGGACAGCGTTCCCGGCTTCGACGGGGCGCATTTCTACGGTGGATACGACGACGACGAGAGCATCTAGGACCGCGCCTTCCGCGATCCGACGAGACTCGAATAATCACTGCCGAAACACTGGAGATACAGACCATGCCTCAGCCCACCAAAGGTCCTCGCCTCGGCGGCGGCCCCGCGCACGAGCGCCTGCTGCTTGCGAATCTCGCGGCCGCGCTCTTCACGCACAAAAGCATCCAGACCACCGAGACGAAGGCCAAGCGGCTGCGTCCGCTGGCGGAGCGCCTCATTACCTTCGCGAAGCGCGGCGACCTGCACGCCCGTCGCCGGGTGTTGGCGACTATCTCGGACAAGGGCGTCGTGCATGAGCTCTTCACCGAGATCGCGCCGCAGATGGCCGAGCGGGAGGGTGGATACACCCGCATCATCAAGACCGGTTACCGCAAGGGCGACAACGCTCCCATGGCAGTCATCGAGCTTGTTCTCGAGCCGATGAGCAAGAAGCCGGCGAGCTCGAAGAAGTCGGCAGCTCGCGCCGATCTGAAGCCCGTCGCCAAGGTCGAGGATTCACCCGCCGATGAGGCCGCGATCGCCGCGGTCGACGAGGAGATTGTCGCCGAGACCGGTGCCGACGCCGCGGATGACGTGACAACGGTCGAGGCCGCCGAGGCGACCGCGGACGAAGCCACTGCGGAATCGGTGACTTCCGAGGTGGAGGCCGAAGCGACGGCCGACATCGCGGCGGACCGGCCCGCAGCCGACGGCAAGCCGTAGATCACCCACCGTCCAGAACGGGTCCGGCCATCGAGTTGGGCCCGTTCTGGCGTTAATCTGGCGGGACCCGATCGGCGCGGGCGCTCACTTCGGCGCTGACCTGGGGCTGCTCGGCAGCAGGCCAGGCGGCGCGACCTCCGAGAGTCGCTCCAGCGCGGAGAGGAGGGAGTCGGTGAACACCCGGGCACCGGTCGGGCCAAAGTGGATCTGATCCCGGTTGAGATCGCCCAGGATCGGCTGGGCTGCGCTGTGCCAATCCGAGAGCTCAACATTGCGATGGCTGGCCGCGAAGGCGGACAGGATGCGGTTGTTCGGCTCGATCCAGCCGCGCGGGGCCTGCGCGGTGATGACGACCAGCTCACGATTCCGCCCGAGCTCGGCGCGCAGCTGCTCGAGCGTGCCGCGGGCGATCGGACCGTTCGTGGCGAGTCCGACGACCACGATCGGACGGAGCGTCCCCGCGTCGAGCTCGGCGCGGACGATATCGAGTACTGCCGACAACCGCCGCGACACGGCGGCATCGATCGAGATCCCGGGGAGCCGCGCCTCCAGTTCGGGGGCGGCGGCGAGCATCACCGAATCCCCGATCGCCGAGATCTCGGGCCCGGTGGCCGTGGCGCTGGGCGAGGGTGAGGGAGGCGAGGGAGGCGATGGCGCGTCTCTCGTCGCATCGCGAATGGCCTGCTGCCCCGCCTCGACGGCGAGCTGGGTCTGGCCGACACCCGGGTCCGCGGCGAGTGCGGCGACCGTCCCCGTGCTCGCGCTCACCAACAGAAGGGCCGTCGCGACACTCGCGATCAGGCGCGGGGCGGTGGCGCGCCATCCGTCTCGCAGGCAGCGCAGTGCCTGACGGAAACCGAGTCGCCGGATCGGCTGTTCGATGAAGCGGTACGAGAGTGCCGCTGCCCCCACGGTGATCACCGCGGCGATGCCGCCGAGCGCCCAGCCAGCACCGCCGCCGCGCGGCCAGCCGTGGAGAGCGCTGACGACGAGGACGAAGACCGGCCAGTGCCACAGGTAAAGCCCGTAGCTGCGCGCTCCGATCCAACGCAGCACCCGGAGCTCAAGCAGGCGAGCAAGCGGAGTGCCGGGTACAAGCAGGGTGGCGATCACGATCGCGGTCAGCACGACGACAATCACCAGACCACCGTGGAACACGAACGGCAGGTTGCCGGGCATCGCGGAGGCCACGACGAGAAGAGCAATGAGCGCAATCGGCCCGCCGATTCCGAGGGCGGCGCGCGCGGTTCGGGGCCAGGCGAGCGCATGCCTCGGCCACGATATTGCGAGAAACGCCAGCACGCCCCCGAGGGCGAGCCCGAAGGCGTGGGTATCGGTGCCGTAGTAGACGCGCGTCGAGTCCACGGGAGTCCAGAGCGCGGCCATCGCGATCGCGGAAACGGCGGCCAGGAGGGCGACACCGCCCGCACGAAGCCAGCGCGGCATCCGCACCAGAACGAGAAGGAGCAGTAGCGGCCAGACGAGGTAGAACTGCTCCTCGATCGCTAACGACCACAGGTTGCGGAACAGCTCGGGCATGCTGTCGCCGAAGTAGCTGGATCCGCTTGCGAGCAGCAGCCAGTTGCTGCTGAACGTCGCGGCGCCGAACAGCTGCAGCCCGAGCTTGACCAGCACATCCCCGCCGATCAGCGCCGCAGCGCCAGAGCAGACCGGCAGCAGGATGCCGAGGGCGGGGACCAAGCGCCGCGCGCGCCGTGCCCAGAACTCGCCGAGCAGCACTCGCCCGGAGTCCGCGCGTTCCCTCAGCAGGAGGGTCGTGATCAGGAATCCACTGACGACAAAGAACACGTCGACCCCGAGGTAGCCGCCGACGGTGGTGCCCGGGGTCAGATGAAAGAGGAGGACGAGGGTCACAGCAATCGCACGAACACCGTCGAGACCCGCCACGCGGAACGGAATGGCGATCTCGTGCGCGTTCTTCCACGCGACAGTCGCGGCTGGGTGCATTGGTGTCATCTCTCACAACTCCAACGGCTTAGCGTACCCGCCACCTTTGAATCGCCGGCGTGCCTAGAATCACCAAGATGGCCGATGACAACGAGCGGGGCGAATGGGTGCGCCTTCGGGTCGACCTTGCATACGATGGCACGGATTTCTCGGGCTGGGCGCGACAGCCGGGCCTGCGTACCGTCCAGGGGGAGCTCGAGGCCGCCCTCAACACGGTCTTTCGGAAGCACGGCGCTCCACCCCGTCTCACAGTCGCTGGCCGCACCGATGTCGGGGTGCACGCGATTGGGCAGGTGGCACACCTGGACCTGACACCCGCCCAGTTAGCGAGCCTCGACCGTCCGCACCGCGGCGGTCCCGCGCCGAAGTTGCGTGGCCCGGACGCCGTCACCCGTCGCCTGAACGGGATCGCCGGCCTCAAATCCGACGTGGTCGTGGAGCGGACCACCCTGGCGCATCCTGGATTCGACGCCCGGTTCTCAGCGCTCTGGCGGATCTACGAGTACCGCATCGCCGACACGCGAGGGTTCCGCGATCCGCGCCGGCGCTCGCACACGCTCTGGCATCCGGCCGAGCTCAACGTCGAGGCGATGGATGCCGCCGCGCGGTCGCTCCTCGGCCTGCATGACTTCGCGGCGTACTGTCGGCCGCGCCCTGGGGCCACGACCGTCCGCACCCTGCAGGACTTCGGCTGGAGCCGCGACCGCGACGGGGTGCTCGTGGCGCGGGTCCGTGCTGATGCGTTCTGCCACGGCATGGTGCGCTCCCTGGTGGGGGCCTGCGTGGCGGTCGGGGAGGCGCGACTGCCCGCCTCCCGCGTCGCGGGGATCCGAGAGGAGGTCACCCGCGGGTCCGAGTTCATCGTGATGCCGGCTCGCGGCCTCACCCTCATCGAGGTGGGCTACCCCGACGTTGCCGAACTGGCGGCACGCGCCATCCAGACCAGGGTCAGGCGGGACGCCTTCGAGGCGCGGCCTCATGGCGAGGGCTCGTTTGATAAAGACGATCCGATCGACTAACCTGTCAAGGTTGCCTCCGCTTCTGAAGGCACGTTGAGCCCTCCACCGTCGGGTTCGCGACCATCGGTCACGAACGCACACCGGAGTGGGATTCACGAACACCTCGACAGAAAGCAGTCATTCCGTGACGCGTACGTTCAGCCCCAAGCCGGCGGACATCAAGCGAGAGTGGATCGTCATCGACGCCACCGACGTTGTCCTCGGCCGCCTGGCCAGCCACACCGCGGCGATCCTTCGCGGCAAGCACAAGCCCACCTTCGCTCCGCACATGGACATGGGTGACTTCGTGATCATCGTCAACGCCGAGAAGATCGCTCTCACCGGTGCGAAGCTCCAGAAAAAGTTGGCATATCGCCACTCCGGCTACCCTGGCGGTCTCTCCTCGGAGACGTACATCGAGATGCTCGAGAAGCACCCGACCCGCGCCGTCGAGAAGGCCGTACGCGGCATGCTGCCGAAGAACTCGCTGGGTCGCGCCCAGATCAAAAAGCTGAAGGTTTACGAGGGCGCCGAGCACCCGCATTCCGCTCAGCAGCCCACCGCTTACACCCTGGGCCAGGTCGCGCAGTAGCGCGCCGACCCCTTCCGCGAACCAAGACTTTTAGGAATAGACAGATGGCGAAGATCGAAGAAGCCCTGCCCGAGGAGCTCGTTCAGAGCTTCACGACCGAGACCCCAACGGAGGATGCCCCCAAGGCGCCGCGTCCGGTCCTGAGCGTCGGCGGCTCCGCCGTCGGCCGCCGCAAGGAGGCCATCGCCCGCGCACGACTCACGCCAGGCACGGGCACCTTCCTCGTGAACGGTCGCAGCCTCGAGGATTACTTCCCGAACAGGCTTCACCAGCAACTGATCAACGACCCGTTCAAGGTGCTCGACCTGCTGAGCAGCTACGACGTGATCGCGAAGATCACCGGCGGTGGCCCCTCCGGCCAGGCCGGCGCGCTGCGCCTCGCGATTGCCCGCACGCTGAATGAGATCGACCGCGAGAACAACCGTCCGGCCCTCAAGAAGGCCGGCTTCCTCACTCGTGACGCCCGCGTCATCGAGCGCAAGAAGGCTGGTCTCAAGAAGGCTCGCAAGGCCTCGCAGTTCTCGAAGCGCTAGGTTCGCCGGCTTCGGCGCCACGACATGCCTCGCCTCTTCGGAACCGACGGCGTCCGAGGGCTCGCCAACGGTGAAATCATCACCGCCGATCTCGCCCTCGGTCTCGCGCAAGCTGCTGCCTTTGTCTTGACGCGTGGTCGGCATGCCGACGAAATCCGAGAGCAGGGCAAGCGACCCCGTGCCGTTCTCGCGCGCGACCCCCGAGTCTCCGGCGAGTTCATCGCCGCAGCGGTCGCGGCAGGGCTGGCCAGCTCCGGTATCGACGTGCTCGACGCGGGCGTCATTCCGACCCCGGCGGCTGCGTTCCTCGTTGCGGATATCGAAGCCGACTTCGGCGTGATGGTGTCCGCGTCGCACAACCCGGCCTCCGACAACGGGATTAAATTCTTCGCCATTGGGGGCACTAAGCTCCCGGACGAGGTCGAGGACCGCATCGAGGCGGCCCTCGCCCAGCCGAAGATGACGCCGACCGGCGAGGGTGTCGGCCGAATCCGCCGCTTCGCTGACGCCGAGGACCGCTACGTCGTGCATCTCATCTCGACGCTCGACGTGCGCCTCGATGGCCTGCACGTCGTCATCGACGCGGCCAACGGAGCCGCGGCGGGCGTCTCGCCCGAGGTTTTCGCGCTCGCCGGTGCGAAAGTGACTGTGATCGGGGCTAACCCCGACGGCATGAATATTAACGACGGCGTGGGCTCCACGCACCTCGGGGGACTCCGCGCCGAGGTGCTCGCGCAGGGCGCGGACCTCGGCATCGCCCACGACGGTGACGCCGACCGCTGCTTGGCGGTAGCTGCCGACGGCAATGTGGTCGACGGCGATCAGATGATGGCGATCCTCGCGGTGTCGATGAAGCAGCGCGGCCTGCTCGCCCACGACACCCTGGTGGCGACCGTGATGAGCAATCTCGGGCTCAAGATCGCCATGGCTGAGCACGGCATCCGGCTGATCCAAACCAACGTCGGCGACCGCTATGTGCTCGAGGAGCTCGACGCGCAGCACCTCAGCCTGGGTGGCGAGCAGTCCGGCCACATCATTTTCCGCGAGAACGCGACGACCGGTGACGGCATCCTGACCGGTCTGCAGCTGGCCGCCGAGATGGCGCGCACCGGCAAGACGCTCGCCGAGCTGGCTGCAGTGATGACGGTCTACCCGCAGGTGCTCGTGAACGTACGGGGGGTCAACCAGCACGCCCTCGACTCGGACTCGGCCATCGCGGCTGCCGTGCGGGCGGCGGCAGAACGCCTCGGTGACACCGGGCGGGTGCTGCTGCGTCCATCGGGCACCGAGCCGCTCGTGCGCGTGATGGTGGAGGCCGCCGATCAGGAAGCGGCCGAGAGCATTGCCGCGGAGCTGGCCGCCATCGTGCGCGACCGCTTGGCCGTCGCGAGTTGAATCCAGCTTGCTGCGCCTGGACAGTGCGACACTGAAATCATGCCGCTTCAGGGAGAGTACGCGCCATCCACCGACGCGTGGGCCCGCGAGCAGGCCGAGGCGTTCGAGGCGAGCGGAGGTTCGGACGCCAATGAGCTCCGCGGGATGCCGATTATCGTGCTGACCTCGTTGGGTGCGAAGTCCGGGATGCTCCGTAAGACCTCGCTGATGCGGGTCGAGCACGACGGGGCGTACGCGGTTGTCGCGTCGCGGGGTGGAGCCCCGA
>JAYWDH010000175.1:0-11238 GCA_043779945.1 Microbacteriaceae bacterium | reverse complement strand
CGGTGAAGGTCGAGATCGCGAGCACCGGCCCGAAGATCTCCTCGCGCAAGATGTCGCTCCCGGCGGTCACACCGGTGATCACGGTTGGTTCATAGAACGTGCCGGGCCCCTCGATCGCGGAACCTCCGGTCGTAACGGTCGCCCCACGCTGCACAGCATCCCCGACGAGCGCGGCGACCTTGTCGACGGCCTCCTCGTTAATCAGGGGGCCGATCGTGACGCCGTCCTCGGTGCCGCGGCCGATCTTCAGGGCCGCGACGCGGGCCGTGAGCCGAGCCGCGAACTCCTCCACAACCGACTCGTGCACGAGAAAGCGGTTCGCCGCCGTGCACGCTTCGCCGATGTTGCGGAACTTCGCCAGCATCGCACCGTCGACCGCCTTGTCGAGCTCGGCGTCCTCGAAAACTAGGAACGGCGCATTGCCTCCGAGCTCCATCGAGGTGCGCAGCACCGTGTCGGCCGCCTGCTTCAGCAGAGCAATCCCGACGGCTGTTGATCCGGTGAAGCTGAGCTTGCGCAGTCGCGGGTCCGCGATGATCGGGCCGGAGACCGCCCCGCTGGTCGACGTAGTCAAGACGTTCAGCACCCCCTTCGGCAACCCAGCCTCCTCAAAGGCCTTCGCCAGGTAGAGCGTCGTCAGCGGGGTTAGTTCCGCCGGCTTGACGACCACCGTGCAGCCGGCTGCGAGAGCCGGCGCGATCTTGCGGGTCGCCATCGCGAGCGGGAAGTTCCACGGTGTGATGAAGAAGCATGGGCCGACCGGACGCTGCATCACGATCATCCGGCCCGTTCCTTCCGGGTTGGAGCCGTAGCGGCCCGCGATCCGCGGCGCCTCCTCCGCGAACCATCGCAGGAACTCGCTCCCGTACGCGACCTCACCGCGCGCCTCCGCGAGCGGTTTGCCCATCTCGAGCGTCATCAGCATGGCGAACTCGTCTGCGCGATCCTGCACGATCTGCCACGCCGAGCGCAGGATTTCGCCCCGTACCCGCGGAGCAGTCGACCCCCATGATGCCTGGGCCGCTACGGCTGCATCCAACGCCGCGGCGCCGTCCGTCACCCCGGCGTTCGCGATCGTGCGGATCGCCGCGCCCGTGGACGGGTCCTGCACGGTGAGCATTCCGGCCGCACCGTCGACCCACTGACCGCCGATGAACAGCTGTGCGGGCACCTTCGCCAGCAACTCCAATTCCGATATCACGCGAGATCCTTTCCGGTTGAGACTTCGATTGCGGCGCCGGCGGCGGCGACCTCGCGCAGAGCGGCAACGCTCGAGTCGGACGCGACCCCGGCGATCAGGTCGTCGATGACACGCACATGGCGTCCCGAGGCGATCGCGTCGAGGGCCGAGGCCCGCACACAGAAGTCGGTCGCGATACCGACGACGTCGACGTCATCGACCTCGAGCTTGTCGAGCACCGCGGAAAGGTTGACGCCGTCCTCTGTCGTGCCCTGGAAGATGGAGTACGCGGGTGTGCCCTGCCCTTTGCGCAGGTGCACGTCGATGAGGTCCGGGTCGAGCGCAGGGTCGTACTGTGCGCCAACGGTGCCGGCCACGCAGTGAACGGGCCAGGTGTCGACGTAGTCGGGCTCGGCATCCAGGGCGAAGTGTCCCCCGTTGTCGTTGTCGCCGTCGTGCCAATCGCGCGACGCGATCACCACGTCATAGCGGCTCGGATGCGCGCGCAGGTAGGCGGTGATCCCCGCGGCGACCGCATCCCCGCCTTCGACCCCGAGCGCACCGCCCTCGGTGAAGTCGTTCTGCACATCGATGATGAACAAGGCACGGGACATGCTGGAGTTCCTCTTCTGGTCGAGAGCTAGTTGTTCGAGAGGTTGTCGCCGCAGCTGAAGACCGCGCTAGTAAGGGTATCGAGTGCGATCTTGGCGGTCGAGGAGATACCCGGGCCAATCGCGTAGAAGGTGAACTCCAGCACGCTGCCGTCGGCCGCCGTCACGGTGCCGGCCAGACTGTACTCGGTGTCGATCCAGCCGGTCTTGCCGGCAACGTGGCCCCGCGCGATCGCGTTCGCCCCGTTGAAACGACGGGCCAGGCTTCCGGTCTGCCCCGCAACCGAGAGGCCGGCGCGCACGACATCCAGGTGAAGGTTGCCCGCCTGGATCTGCCGCAGTAGCGCGGTCATCGTCGCCGGGGGCACCTGGTTGTTGGCGCTCTCTCCCGAGCCGTCGATGATCGCTAGACCGGTGGGCGCGATCCCGAAGACGCTCAGCGCGCCGGGGATCGCCTTCTGGAGGGATGCGGCCGAGCCGTCGAAGCCTGCCACCTTCGAGACGATGCGGGCGAGCATCTCACCGAGGGTGTTGTCGCTGGGTAAAAGCATCTGCGTGATGAGGGTGCGCAGTGGCTGCGATTTAACCTCGGCGAGCGGCACGGCGTTCGGGAGGGCGCTGCCCAGACTGGTCGTCACGGTGGCTCCGACGAGACCATGCGTGTCCGCGGACTTCAGCGCGGCGATGAACGCCGCCCCCGCGCGCCCGATCGGATCAGTGCTGCGGGCGCTGGTCTCGGCGGTCGCGTTGGCGCGGTCGCCGTCCACCTGCAGGGCCGTCGTCTCGGACTGGTAGCCCTGAGTCTGCTCGCTGCGCTTGACGTCAGGCGTCCAGCGATCCGCGCTGCTCCAGTAGCTGGCGTCGAGAACCACCTGTGTGACCGGTACGCCCGGATGGTTCGTGGCGTACGCCGCGAGCGCCTGCGTCGCGAGGTCGGACAGCTTCGGCGCTCCGGTGTACACGCTCTCCTGCCCGGACGGAAGAGCACTGAGAGTCGGGTCGCCGTGACCGACCAGCACGATGGTACCTGGGGCGCGGCCGTCGACCACATCTGTGGCTATCTGGTAGTCGGGCTGGAGCACCGAAACCGCCGCCGAGGCGATCAACAACTTGAGGGTGCTGGCGGTGGTTGCGGGTGTCGCGGCGCCATGATCCCAGAGCGCCTCGCCGGTGTCGGAGCGGACGACACTCCCCGTCAATGCCATCAGCCGCGGGTCGGCAGCCGCAGCAGCCACCGAGCAGGTGCGCACGCGACTCGGCGTCGGGCTCACCGAGGGGGTTGGGCGCGGCGCCGGGGTGGAGGGCTTCGCCGGCTTTGCCACGGCGATCGGCCGGGTGGTGGCGACCGCCATCCCCGCGAATACCGCACCGGTGGCGAGGAGGAGGAACACGACGGCGGTGGCCGAAAGCAGCCAAGCCATGGGGTGCGTGCGCAGCACCGCAACAAACCCGGCGGGCTTTGTCGGGTGCTCGTCGCTCACCCCCTTAGATTACTCGCCCGGGTAATGCAACCCGATCTGACGACGGATCTCATCCAGCGTCCCCATGATCGCAACCGACTCTGCGGGCGGCAGCACTGCGCCCGCGATCTCGCCGGAGCGGATGATCCGCTCGATCTCCGCGGCTTCGTATTGCATGCCACGCCCCTGGACACTGCCGTCGAAGTGCTCGATCACCACGTCATCCGGGCCGATCAGATCGAAGGAGACGGCGGCGTACCAGACCGGCTCGATCTCGATGCGCGCCTCGGTACCGACGATGACGGCGGTCGCGGGACCTCGCGCGTCGAGGGTGGTGTGGAACATCGCCTTGCCGCCACCCGGGTAGCCGAGCACGATCGCGTCGTTCTGGTCGACTCCGGTGAGCGTCGGACTGGAGAGTGCGTAGACCGAGGAAGGCGCGCCGAAGACGTCCCAGGCGAAGGAGATCGGGTAGATGCCGAGGTCGAGAAGGGCGCCGCCCCCGAGATCCGGATCTTGCAGGCGGTGGGAGGGATCCGTCGAGATCTTCTGGTCATGGTCGGCGATGAGCCCGCGGATCTCGCCGAGCGCGCCGGCCGCGAGCAGTTCGCGGATGCGCACCATGTGCGGCAACCAGCGCGTCCACATCGCCTCAAGCACGACGAGCTTCTTCTCCGCGGCGAGGTCAACGACAGCCTTGGCCTCTTCCTGGTTGAGCGTGAATGCCTTCTCGACGAGCACGTGCTTGCCCGCATTCAGCGCGAGCATGGCCTGCTCGGCGTGGAACGGGTGCGGCGTCGCGACATAGACGATGTCGACCTCGGGGTCGGCGACGAGGTCCGCGTAGCTGCCGTGCACGTTCGGGATGCCGTGGGCGGTGGCGAAGGCCTGGGCCGACTCGAACGATCGCGACCCCACCGCCGTCACGAGGTGGCCGCCGGTAGCCAAGTCGTCGGTGAAGGCATCGGCGATTCCGCCGGGTCCCAAAATACCCCATCGCAGTCGTTCGGTCATGCCGAGCACGCTACCGTACTCCGCCGCTCGCAAATGAGCAGCGGAGAAGAGGCCGAAGGGGGTGCGCGGGCTGAGAACCGCGCGCCCCCTTCGGGGTCGAGATGCCCTGAACTAGCAGGAAACCCAGCGCGCTGCAGCGCGGGTGAAGCTCGATGGCTCGTTCGGGATGCCACCGTGGCTCATGGCGAAGTTGATGCAGACGCCGCCGGTGCTGCCCGCGTAGCTCGGGCGGTACAGCGAGAGTCGGTGCTCCAGCGAGTTCCACCACTTGGTCGCGACGGTGGAGCCGGAGTTGCCCGAGCCGCCGGCCAGGTTGCCGTCACAGCCGCGCGATGGGACACCGTCGCTACGCTGTGAACCGATGTGACCCCAGGCGCTGCTCGGGTCGGTGCTCGGGTCCTCGGCCATCCAAAACAGCCGCTGCTCCATGCACGAGTCGTAACGGAAGTTCCCGGCCGGGATTGCGTCGAGGCAGTTCTGGGCGCGGATGGCGTTGAAGGTCGACGAGAAGGACTGGATGTCACCCGTCGTCGTTCCGGTGATCATGCCCTGGCCCTGGTCGTCCGATATCCCTGGGGCGCTTCCGCCGCCGCCGCCCTGGCTGGGGCAGGACTGGCCGGTCGCCACCAGGTTGGCACGCCGACTGGAACCGGCACTCGCCGAGGCCGACTTGCCCACCGGGGTGCTCGCCGGCGGGACGACCACCGGAATCGGAACCGGCTTCTGAGCGATGTGCTCGGAGTCGCTGGTGAGTGTGGCATGCGAGGCGGCGGTGGCCGGCGCGACCGTGATGACCGTCGCGCTCGGAATCGAGACGGCCGCGACGGCGGCCGCGAGATCGACGTGGCTGGCGACGCCACTGGCCACTGGTGAGGTGGCGGCGACGGGCAGCGCGGCGAGGGTCAACTCCGCTGCGCGCGCAGGAATCAAGAACGACGGGCCGCCTCCCCCGACGAAGGGCAAGGCCAACACCAGCACCGTCGCAAAGACGGTGCCCAGAATCACAGTACGTTTCAAGGTCAAGTCCCCCCGGACCAAGCTCAGCTCGACGCCCCTCCCCCCGGAGCGGTGCCGTGCTCGCAAGGTACGCCCCCCGCGTGGATCGAAGCAAGCCGGCCCCGAGCAAGAACCCCGGAATTCGGGGGTTCCGCCCCCGGATTGGGGGCGTTTTCCGGTCACGAAGGGGGGTGCGAACTCGCCCAGCCTCCTCCAAGCCCCTTTGGTACCCTGGGGGCGTAAGGATCTCAAACCCTATGACTTTGCATCCAACTCGCGTCGTGGTCGGCGCCGCGCTCACCGCGTTTTCGCTGACCGCGATCCTTGCCGTAGCTCCACCTCAGGCGCCGAACCAACTGGCGTCATATATCAGCGCGCACGCGCAGAAGTTGAACGTAGCGCCGACAGCGTCGCAAACCACTGTCGCGCGCGACAGCTATTCGACCACGGCGGGCTACGAGACCTTCGTGCGGGGCGGGTCGAACTACGACTGGGCCAGGCTCGTGCTGCTCGACGGCGGTTTCCCCGTCACCGACGACAATGTCACCGTGATGACCCGTTGGATGCGTCAGGAGAACGGCGCCAACGACTGGTGGAACCGCAACAACCCGCTGAACAACGGCCTCGGCTCGGGCGGCGGCGGCGGAACCGGAACTTACGCGACCCTCCAGATCGCCGCCAAGTACCTGGCCGCGAACCTGCGACGCTCGATCTTCTCCGACATCGCCGCGCAGTTCGACGCGAACGCCCCCACAACTACGATCGAGGCCACCATCTGGGGTTCCGCATGGGCCGCCGGTCACTACGCGGACGGCGGCCACTGGCACTACACCCCGGTGGAGGTCGTGAAGGCACCGGCCGGCGCCTGGGGATGAGAGCCGCCGTGCCACTAACCTCGCTTCATGGAGCACAGCGCACTCGTGATCGGCGAAGCGCTCACCGACATCTTCGTCACCCACTCCGGTAATGGCGGCGCTGACGGCGGCGTGCAGCAGCATCCCGGCGGCTCGCCCTACAACGTCGCCATCACGCTGGGCCGGCTCGGCGATAGCGTTTCGCTGCTCACCGCAATCGGCGACGACGCGCGTGGCGCCGAGATCACCGCGCGGTTACTGGAGTCCGACGTCGAGCTCGTCCCGGCTTCGCGGCGCTCGGGCGCGACATCGACCGCCCTCGCCGACCTGCAGCCCGACGGGTCCGCGCGCTACGTGTTCGAGATCGACTGGGACCTCCCGTCGAACCTCGAGCTCGCTCCTACCTCGGTCACGCACGCGGGGTCCATCGCGCTCTACCTTGAGCCCGGCGCGTCCCGCGTCGCCGAGCTACTGCGAGAGCGAAGCGGCGACTCGCTCATCACACTCGATCCCAACATCCGTCAGGCACTCGTCGGCGACCACGCCGAAGCCCTCGCCCGCATTGAGGCGCTGATGGAGCTCGTCGACTTGGTCAAACTCAGCGATGAGGATGCCGCGTGGCTCTACCCTGGCGTCCCCCCCGCCGCTGTGCTCTCGCGCCTGGTCTCGCTCGGGCCGGGTCTCGCAGTGCTGACCCTCGGAGGCGCGGGCTCGATCCTTGCCAGCCCCTCGGCTGTCGTGGAGGTGCCCGCCCCGGCGACTGTGGTGGCAGACACCATCGGCGCCGGTGACTCGTACATGGGCGCGCTGATCCACCGCGTTCTGACGACCTCACTCGGAGTGCAGCTGCAGCGGCGCTCCCAACTCTGGGCGGAGGAACTCGGTGCGATCGGCGAGTTTGCTTCGAGGGTGGCGGCGATCACGGTCTCGCGAAGCGGTGCGAACCCGCCGCGGCTCGACGAGCTGGGCTGACGTCCAGCTGAGATCGGGAAGGCCCACCGGCACCCGTCGGTTGCACTTTCCATGAGATCGATCATCTACACCGACTCCGGTGACGCCTCCGTGCTGCAGCTCGTCGAGCGCGAGGTTCCCGCTCCAGGCGGCGGCGAGGTGCGCATCCGCGTGGTCGTCTCGGGTGTCAACCCCACCGACTGGAAGTCGCGGCGCGGCAGCGGCTCGGGCTCCGGCACGGGCAGCGAATTCGTCCCGAATCAGGACGGCTCGGGGATCGTCGATGCCGTTGGACTCGGTGTCGACGGCCTCGCCGTCGGCGATCGGGTGTGGATGTCCCTGTCGGCCTGGCAGCGTCCGCTCGGCGGCACCGCCCAGGAGTTCACCGTCCTCCCCGGGGAGCGCGTGCTGCGGCTTCCGGATTCCGTCAGCTTCGCCGTCGGCGCGTCGCTCGGCGTGCCCGCTATGACGGCACACCGCGCGTTGACGGTCGCCGAGAACGGTCCGAGCCGACTCTCCCCTGGCGCCCTCGCGGGCCGGATTGTGCTCGTCGCCGGTGGTGCGGGTGCGGTCGGCCACGCCGCCATCCAGCTGGCTCGCTGGGCCGGTGCGGCGGTCATCGCCACCGTCTCGACGCCCGCCAAGGCAGCACTCGCAACAGCAGCGGGGGCGCAGCATGTCGTGCTTTATACGGATCCTGACGCTGCCGAGCAGATCCTCGCAATCGCCCCGGACGGGGTCGACCAGATCGTCGAGGTCGCCGTCGCCGTCAACCTGGAGCTGGATGCCGCCGTGGCCCACGCGCGCACCACCATCTCGGTCTACGCCAACGATCGAGGCACGCCGTTCACGCTGGACGTCTCGCGCGCGATGCGCCTGAACCTGCGCTATCAGTTCGTGCTCCTGTACACGATGGGCGTCGACGCCTTCGCGGCAGCCGCAGCTGACATCATCTCCGCGCTCGAAGCTGGGGCGCTGCCGATCGGCACGGACGCCGGACTGCCGCTGCACCGCTATCCGCTCGAACAGGCCGCGAAGGCGCACGAGGCCGTCGAGAACGACGCGGTCGGGAAGGTGCTGATCGACGTGAGCGACGGGCAATAATCACCGCAGAGGATGCCGGAGCCGTCTGAGAGAATCGAACGTTCGACCTGTCCATGAGGGTTGCCCACCGAGCGGCGGATCGTGGTGGCCGAGCTAGAGACCGCTCAGCTGTTCCTCGAGATTGAAAACTTGCGGTAGCCAGACCAGCCTGCCAGCCTCGAAAAGAGGAGCCGAATCTTCCTGCCATCTTGCGTTGGCCTCCATCGTTTCGATCCGACTCAGCGCAAGCTGTAGGTCGTCGGTCTCGAAATATCCCACGACCAGGCCGTCCGGACGAAGAAATATCGAGTAGTTGTTCCAGCCCGCGTCCCGGAGCGCAAGGAGCATTGCCGATCTCACCGGCGAGTGTCGACGAACGTACTCGGCAATATGTTCGCCACGCACCTGCAAGGTGAAGCAGGCTCGTTGCGCCGGGAGTGCCACATCTTCGGGCATCGTGAACTCTTTCGTGGAGCGGACTTGGGGACTGGTTTTGTCAGACCTTTCGAAACTCAACCCCGAGAAGGTTGGCAACGGCGGCATAGTCCGCGGCGCGGTGGCCGAGCGAGAGCGACCAATGATGCCCGATCCCCGTCGCCGACCATTCATCGACCCATTCCCCGGGGTCCCGCGAAAAGTCGACCCGACTGGTGGTGTTGCCGATCTCGAGCAATGGGCCGGGGACCACGACCCCCTCAGAAGCGATGAAGGCAAGTGAACCATCACGATCTTGCCCCAACCCCAGCAGGGTGACTGGACCGTGTTGAACATCGAACTCGACACTGACACCCCATCCACGCTTTCCGTGGAACACGCCAAGGCCCCTCAGAAGAGGACCTCGAGAAGAGACCGCAAGATGCGCGGGACCGTCATGCCCCATCTCTACGACGTTGTCTTCGAAGTTCAGCGCTTGAATTTCGCAGAACGATCCGCCTGCGCCCGCCACTTGCGTGACAAGTTGAGCCACCGTCGTTCGCAACTCGTATTCGCCCGTTGTCGGGATGCCGCGTGCGGTGAGCAGCGACGCGCCAAGGATCATCCCTGCGCCAAGACGCTCGTGCTGCTCGCCGTCGAGGCCACGGTGATAGTACGCGAGGCTGTCAAGTTCGAAGTCCTCGACCAGACGGTCCAGGCCAACTGAGACCTTCGCGCCCCATAAGAAGTCCTCATCAACCACAGACGAATCGACCGTGAAGATCTCACGCGCCAACTCCATCCTCTCGCCGGCCTCGCTGTCCGTGACGTGATCGACTCGGTATCGGAGGTCATCGAACTCGAGCACCTCTACGTGCGAGCCGAACGTGGTGGACAGCAGGGTGAGGTCCGTTGAGACATCGAGCATTCCGGGATAAAGGTGACCCATCAGTCCATGTCGAGCGTTCCGTAGCGCGGCCCGCACATCCGCTGCCCTGACCCATTGTTCGATCCGATGCCACGCTGACTCCTGGCGGAGATACCCCGATACAGAGCGGAACGGGATGTCGGCCCGGCGGAACACGTTGCCGATCTCAGGAATCGAGCATTGCCCGCAGTATGCGAGCCATTCGCCGGTACCGAAGGTGCCGTGATCCATCTTCTCGGTCGGCTGCAAGTCGATCACCAACACAGGAGTCTTCGCGCGTTGGGCGATCGGCAGGACCATCGATGAGGTGAGGTAGGTGGTGATGAACATCACAATGAGGTCGCAATCGGCCACCCTCAGCTGCTCTGCAGCTCTCGTGGCTTCTTGCGCGTCTGAGACGAAACCGACATCAACCACTTCACCATTCAGCTGTTCGAATCGGCCCACGACGTAGGCGGTTGATTCTCTTAACTGCGGCAGCAGCTGCGGAAACTGAGGCCAGTACGCCCCGAGACCACCCGCAACCAATCCAATACGCGTCTTACGGCGAGCCCGCGGAGGAAGACCTACCACCGAGTCAGTCATCGACCTCTACTCCATTCTCTGACGCCCGGAAGCCGACCGAACATTCGCCAGGCTTCGCGGACGCGACTTCGAATGCTGCCCATTCCATCAGATCCAGGCGCCGCTACCGGCCACCTTTCCCGGTCGACATCTGGCCGCGATCGCACTCTTGCGAGGTTTTCAACTTTCGTCCGGTGAGCATCGCCGCTGGCGAGACCTATTCGTGGACTTCGAACGATGCCCAGTCTGCGGATTGGTGGCCGCTTGTTCACCGGCACGATTGTCACCGCAGAGCAGCAGATCAAACCACTGCTGCTCTGCGGTCCCGCCGCCCTGTGCGACGGGAACTCGACTGCCACCTGAGGATTGGTATTTACTTCAGATCGAAGCGGTCGAGTTCCATCACTTTGACCCATGCTGCGACGAAGTCTGCGACGAACTTCTCCTTCGCGTCATCGCTTGCGTACACCTCCGCAACGGCCCGCAGCTCGGAGTTCGAGCCGAAGAGCAGGTCGACGCGGGTGCCGGTGATAGTGGGCACACCCGTTGAATAGTCGCGGCCCTGGTACGCATGTTTACCGGGATCCAGCGCCGTCCAGTTTGTTCCGATGTCGAGCAACTTCACGAAGAAGTCATTGCTCAGCACTCCGGGATTTTCGGTGAACACGCCATACTGTGCCCCGTCATAGTTCGTATCCATCGCGCGCAGGCCGCCGAGAAGTACCGTCATTTCCGGCGCGCTCAGCGTCAGCAGGTTCGCCTTGTCGATGAGGTGGTATTCGGCCGGGAGCGACGCGAGCGGTCCGTAATAGTTGCGGAATCCATCAGCAACCGGTTCGAGCCATTCGAAAGACGCGGCGTCGGAATCCTCTTCGAGAGCGTCCACCCGGCCGGGCGTGAACGGCACCTCGATCGCGACCCCGGCATCCTTCGCAGCTTTCTCAACGGCAACCGAACCGGCCAGGACGATGAGGTCGGCGAGAGAAACCGGGGTGATCGATGACGCGTTGAAGCTGGCTCGGATGCGTTCGAGGGCATCCAGTACTGTCGCCAAGTGGGCAGGGTTGTTGACCTCCCAGCTCCGTTGTGGCTCGAATCGAATGCGGGCTCCGTTTGCACCGCCGCGTTTGTCGCTGCCGCGGAAGGTTGACGCTGATGCCCATGCGGTCGAAACCAACTGGGA
>JAYWDH010000174.1:0-11255 GCA_043779945.1 Microbacteriaceae bacterium | reverse complement strand
TCGTCATGGTCTGGTCGTCGCCAGCGGTCCGTAACCAGATCCTGATCGTCCTCGCCATCAACCTCGTGTTCACGGTCGTGCTCTCGCCCGGCTTCCTGCCGGCGATCGTTGGCGGGCTGGCCGGCGGCGTCGGCGCGAGTCTGCTGTTTCGTCGGGCTGATTCGCACCAGCAGACCCGGGCGTCCTCGCCCTTCCTTCAGATCGGCGCCGGGGCGGCGGTGCTCATCTCCCTCGCGGTACTGCGCGGACTCTTCGCTGTTGGCGTGCTGTGAGCATCCCCGGACCGCAGGCGGAGATCGATCCCGAGTTCTGCTACCGGCATCCAGATCGGCAGAGCTTCATCCACTGCCAGCGCTGCGGCCGCACCATCTGCCCGCAGTGCCAGACGCAGGCGGCAGTGGGTGTGCAGTGCCCCGAGTGTGTGCGCGACGGGCGTGCCGAGGTGCGTGCGAGTCAGGGCGGATTTCTCGGCCAGCTCATTCCACGCGGCAACGCCCCGGTGGTCACTTACCTTCTGATCGGCCTTTGCGTGGTGCTCTACCTCGGCCAGTGGTTGAGCGGTGGGGCGCTGACGTCGGCGTGGTCGCTCCGGCCGGACCTGATCGCTACCCAGCCGTGGCGGCTGATCACCTCAGCCTTCTTGCACTCAACGAGTTTTATCCCGCACCTGCTCTTCAACATGTACGCGCTGTTCATCTTTGGGCCGGCGCTTGAGCGCTTCCTCGGGCGCGGCCGCTATCTGGCGCTCTATCTGGTCGGCGCCCTGGGCGGCAGCCTCGGTGTGGTGCTCCTCTACCAACTCGCCGTCGCTACGAACGGGGCGGCGGCGAAATGGCTGGGTGGCATCCTCGCCCCGTCGGCGGCTCTCGGGGCGTCCGGGGCGATCTTTGCGCTCATGGGGGCTCTGCTGGTGCTGCGGAAGGCGATGGGACTGCAGCTGACGCAGATACTGATCGTGGTAGTCGTCAACATCGCGTTCGGCTTCATCGCGCCGGGCATTGCCTGGCAGGCGCACCTTGGTGGTCTCGGGATCGGAGCGGCCGTTGCCGGCGTCTACATGGCCACCAGGCAGCCCAAGCAGAAGACCGGTCAGATTCTCGGGGTGACCGGAATCGCAGTTGCCATCGCGCTGATCATGCTGCTCTGCGTTGTTAGTTCGCCCGGCTACTACGCCTGAGCGCTCCGCTGCGGATTAGTGCACAGGCTCATCCACAGTGTTGATAAATCACAGCGGTGTAACTCACCTGGGGAGAAGGTGTGGAAAAGTCCTGACTCAGCGCCAGCGGGTCGTCATCAAGAAGCCGATGAACATGATGCCGAAGCCCACGAGGATGTTCCAACTGCCGAGCGCAGGGACGGGCAACAGCGTCTGGGACAGGTAGAAAACGATGATCCAGACCAGGCCGAGCAACATGAAGCCGAACATGACGGGCTTGAACCAGACCGGATTCGGTCCGCGCTCAGTCCGGCGAGGCTCGACGACTTGCGGCTTCGGGCGTTCACTTGGACGGGCCATGCCGAGAATACTAACGGACGTGGGCTCTGAAGCCCCTGGACACCGGCCGTGCGGACCTCACGGGAACCCTGAGGCGGCGGACGATCTAGAATCATCCACATGACGGACCCTGATCTGGTTGAGCGCGAAGCATCGCCGAAGGGGAGTCGCCGCGCAGCATCATCGCGTGCTGCACAGGCCCAACACGGCCAGAGGGTCACCCGGCCGCGCCGACGGATCTCGGTCGTCGGCGTCTTCGGCGAGCTGCTGATTACGGCGGGCGTCTTCGTTCTGCTCTTCCTCGGCTGGCAGCAGTGGCTCAATGACATCATCGTCGGCAACCAGCTGCACGGTCAGGCGGTGCACCAGTCGCAGACCTGGAACAAGGCGGTGCACCAGTCGCAGACCTGGAACAAGGCGCCGGGACCGGCGAAGGCCTCCAGCCCAGCGGCACCGCCCGTGATCACGGCCTCGATTCAGAACGCGCAGCGCTTCGCCCTGCTAATCGTGCCTCGCTTCGGGGCCGACTACTACCGGCCGATCGCGCAAGGTATCGGGGTGCAAGATGTTCTCAACAAGGGTGAGCTTGGGCATTACCCCGCCACTCAGATGCCGGGTCAGCTCGGCAACTTCGCGATCGCCGCACACCGCCGTGCCTACGGCGGCAACCTGGAGTTCATCCATCAGCTTCACGTCGGCGACCACATTTTCGTCGAGACGCGTGACGGCTGGTACCAGTACGAGTTCCGCAACCTGCAATACGTCCAGCCGACCGGCATCGGCGTGATCGACCAGGTGCCCGAACAAGCCGGAGTGCAACCCACTGATCGGATGATCACGCTGACCAGCTGCAATCCATTCTTCTCCACGGCCGAACGCATCATCGCGTACGGCAGCTTTGATAAGTTCTCCCCGCGCGCCGACGGTGCACCAGCCGAGATCGCAGCGACTGTCAATGGGAAGGCCTAATGTACGCGGCGCTTTGGCGAGTCCTCCCCGGGCCCTGGTGGGTGCGAGTGGTCTTGCTGGCGGTCCTGCTGGTGGTCCTACTGGCGGCGCTGGTGCTCTGGGTCTTCCCTTATGCCGACCAGTTCGTGGCGCCGCAAGACGTCACGGTGACTCGATGACCCGCGTGCTCGTCGTCGACAACTACGACAGCTTCGTCTACACACTCAACGGCTACCTGCGGCAGCTCGGTGCCGAAACTGATGTCGTGCGCAACGACGACATCGCCGAGTCGGATGTCGTGGCGCGAATCGCCGACTACGACGCCGTGCTGCTCTCGCCTGGTCCGGGGACGCCCGCGGCCGCGGGGATCTCGATCCCGGTGGTGCGCGCGGCCCTGGCCGCGGGATCCCCGCTACTCGGTGTCTGTCTCGGCCACCAGGCGATCGCCGAGGCACTGGGCGCAACCGTCACTCACGCCGACGAGCTCATGCACGGCAAGACCTCGCTGATCCGCCACGACGACAGCGCTTTCTACGCGGGCGTCTCGCAGCCGTTCCGGGCGACGCGCTACCACTCGTTGGCGGTCGTCGACAGCACGGTTCCCGACGAGCTCGAGGTCACCTCGCGCACCGAGGGCGGGATCATCATGGGCCTGCGCCACCGCGAGGCGCCGCTTTTCGGGGTGCAGTTCCACCCGGAATCCGTGCTCACCGAGGGCGGCTACCGGATGCTGGGCAACTGGCTCGCGACGACCGGGCTGCCCGAGGCGGCCGACCGTGCAAAGGGGCTGAGCCCGCTCGTCAAGCTGGGGTGAATCGGCCTGGGGTCAGCCGGCACAGTAGGTCAGCGTGACCGACGACTTTTGTGGGGCGTCGCCCGGTCCGGGCGACTGACCGGTCACGGACTGGCCGGTGCAGGTTGACAGCGGATGAAGCTTCACGGTGAGTCCGTAGCTCGAGCCAGCCAGGGTGTCGCGTGCTGTCGTGATCGGCTGGCCGCTCACATCCGGAATCTGGACGTTACCGTTTGACACCACCAGGTTGACGGTCGCGCCTTTGGTGACCTGCACGTTGCTGCCGATCGGCGCGGTCGATCCCGGAACTTCGACGCCGATGACTTGACCGGCGGGCACGCTGGGCGAGTAGTCGGTCCTGGTCGACCCGTAGACGAGGCCGGCGGCGGCGATGGCGGCTTGCGCATCCGCCTCGGGCTTGTAGATCAATCCACCGAGGGTGACCTTCTCGGGACCGGTGGAGACGTAGACCGAGACGTTGTACCCCGGCCTGACTCGGGTGCCGGCGCTGGGATCGATCGAGATGATCGCGTCGGCCGGGACTGTATCGCTGGCTTTGTCGAATCGCGTCACCTTGAGGTTGGCATCGAGCAGTTTCTGCCCGCCGACCTTGTAAGTCTGCCCGCTCACTTTCGGGATCGTGACCGCAGCACCCGCCCCGACCAGCTGCTGCGGAGCGAGGCTGAAGACCCAGACCAGGGTGGCCACGATGATGACGGCCATGATCGAGATGCCGCCCCAGATCCAGGCGACTGGCGGCCGATTCTGGGTGCGTGGCGCCCGCTCGGTGTCGTCGGCGAGGCGGCGGAGGGTGGCCTCCGAGGCTGCGGTGGAGTTCGGGTTCACGCCGAACAACGCGGCATTGAAGCCGTCATCGGTGCCGGGGATCCGATCCGGGACTTTGCCGGTCATGGCGACGTCGAGGTCGGCCTTGAACTCTGCGGCGGTCTGGAAGCGGTCGCCGCGGTCTTTGGCGAGCGCGTGCATCACGACGGCGTTCAGAGCGGGCGAGACCGACGGGTTGACGGCGCTCGGCGGCACTGGCATCTCGCTGATGTGCTGGTACGCCACGGCGACTGCGGTGTCGCCGCGGAACGGCGCCTTGCCGGTCAGCAACTCGTACAGCACGACGCCCGTGGAATAGAGGTCGGTGCGCGCGTCGATGCCCTCGCCGCGAGCCTGCTCGGGCGAGAAGTACTGGGCGGTGCCGAGGATCGCGCTGGTCTGCGCGATCGTGGCAGAGGAGTCCGAAATCGCCCGGGCGATGCCGAAATCCATCACCTTCACCTGCCCGGAGGAGGTGACCATCACGTTGCCGGGCTTGATGTCGCGGTGGACGACGCCCGCGCGATGGGAGTACTCGAGCGCGGTCAGGATGCCATCGACGATTCGCACCGCCTCCGCTGGGTCGATCGGTCCCTGCGCCACCAGGTTCTGGAGGAGCTTTCCGTCGACGTGCTCCATGATGATGAACGGCACCTGGAACTCGCTGCCGTTCGGTTCACGCACCGTCTCCTCGCCGGCGTCGAAGACGCGGACGATCGTGGGGTGCGCCATGCGCGCGGCGGCCTGCGCCTCCTGGCGGAAGCGAGTGCGGAAGGCGGGATCATTGGCGAGGGACGGCTTGAGGAGCTTGACCGCGACCTTGCGGTTGAGCCGCGCATCCAGTCCGAGGTGAACGTCAGCCATGCCGCCGTGGCCCAGCAATTCGCCGATCTGGTACCGCCCGGCGAGCAAGCGAATGCCCGCTGCAGCACCGTCCGTCACCGTCATATTGTCCCCACGCTTGCGAGCGAAAATCCTTTGTCAGTGTAGTCGTTGGCTTTTTGGCATCCGTCGAGCGCCGGCCACTGGGACCGGATCGTTAGTTGACGGTGATCGTTGCGGTGGGCGAAGGCCCGGAGGTGAGCGCGCTCGATCCGTTACCGCAGGTGGCCGTGTAGCTCACCGCCGCGGTGCCTCCGCTCGGGCCGCTGAGCACCACCGCGACGTTCGGCGGGCTTGTGGACGGGACGGGATTCGTGGTTCCCGAGGCGAGTTTCGCAGGGCCCGTGACGGTGACGTTGTACGCGCTCAAGGGGTAGCCGGTCGGACAGCTCCCGTACGGCGTCCAGCTGATCTGAATTGTGTCGCCCGAGCTTCCCGAGGTCGGAGTTGCCGTGGCCGCGTCGGGGGCAGGTGGTCCCACGTAGTTTCGGTACACGTAGACCGTGATCGTCTTGTCGGCGGTCTGATTGCCGTAGGGGTTGATGTCGTACACGGTGCCGTTCTGCGTGGGCGTAGTTGCCAGCGGCCCATCGGCTCGTGAGATGCCGAAGCCGCCCTTCGACTGGAGCGCTGCTACAGCGTCGGCATACGGCTTGCCCTTGTAGTCGGCTGGATTCAGGTAGATGAGCGTCGAGCTAGGTGAGGGGATCGCCGAGGACGGCTCGGTTGATGATGGTGTCCGGATGGTGCTCGGGCTGGTGCTCGGCGTTCCAGGGCCCGTGGGGCGCACCAGCAGAACGATGATGATCGCGATGAGCGCGACAGCGAGCACGGCCACGATGGCGATCAGCGGCCAGGTCCAGGGGTTCCGGTGCGGCGGAGGCGGCAGTTCGGCGGTCGGGGGCGGTCCACCAATGGCCGCGCCGCCGGAGGGCAGGAGCCGCGTGGCCTGGGTGCCGATCGGCGTGGTGAAGTTGGCAAAGGCCTCCTCGCCCGCGATCCCGGGAACAGCGGCGACCGCCCCCTGAAGATCACCGCGACGGAGCGCCTGTGCGGCGCGCGCCAAGTGCGCGGTCGACTGGGGTCGGTCCTCAGGGCGTTTGGCGATGCAGGCGTACACCAAGTTACGTACCGGCTCAGCGATTGTCACCGGCAGCTCCGGCGGGGCCTCGTTGATCTGCGCCATCGCGATGGCGACCTGCGACTCGCCCTTGAAAGGGCGACGACCGGCGAGGGCCTCGTACGCCACGATCCCGAGCGAGTAGATGTCGGTGGTCGGCGAGGCTGGATGTCCGCTCGCCTGCTCGGGCGACAGATATTGCACAGTGCCCATCACTTGGCCGGTGGCAGTGAGGGGAACCTGGTCCGCGATCCGGGCGATACCGAAGTCGGTGATCTTGACCCGACCTTCCGGCGTGATCAGCAGGTTTCCGGGCTTGATGTCGCGGTGCACCAGACCCGCATTGTGCGCGGCCTGAAGGGCCGCCGCGGTCTGTGCCACGATGTCCAGCACCTTGTCGGTGGGAAGGACGCGCTCGCGCTCCAGCACGGTAGAGAGCGCCTCGCCGGGCACGAGTTCCATCACGAGGTACGCGCTGCCGTCTTCCTCGCCGTAGTCGAAGACGTTGGCAATGCCCTCGTGGTTGACCAGCGCGGCGTGGCGGGCCTCCGCACGGAAGCGCTCGAGGAATCCGGGATCGCCGAGGTACTCGTCCTTGAGGATCTTGATAGCGACGGTGCGTCCGATGACCAGGTCGGTCGCCTGCCATACCTCTCCCATCCCGCCGATCGCGATGCGCGACGACAGTTGGTATCGACCACCGAAGGTGAGGCCGCTTGTGGGTCTCATCTGTTCAGCACCGCCTCAATGACCTTCTTCGCTATCGGCGCCGCGAGGAGGTTTCCGAACGCGGACTGGCCTCGTCCTCCACCGTTTTCCAACACGACCGCGACAGCGACCTGGGGGTCGTTCGCCGGGGCGAAACCGGTGAACCAGAGGGTGTAGGGCGCACCCGTTCCGTTCTGGGCTGTGCCAGTTTTGCCTGCGACGTCGACACCGCTGATTCTTGCATTAGACGCCGCACCGTCCGCGACGTTGTTGGTCATCAGTTGGGTCATGGTGGCCGCCGTCGTCGAGCTGATCGGAGTGCTGTAGATGGTCGGCGTCAGCTTTTGCAACACCGAGAGGTCGGGCGACATGATGCTGTCCACCAGGTTCGGCGCCATCAGGGATCCGCCGTTCGCGATCGCCGCCGAGACCATCGCCATCTGGAGCGGCGTGACGCGGTCGTTCCCCTGCCCGAACGACGAGATCATCTGCCGGGCTGGATCGTTGTTGATGGTCGGGTAGACGCTCGGGGTGACCTTCATCGGGATGCGGAGTCCGGCATCTCCGAATCCGTACTTCTTCGCCTGGGCACTGATGATGTTGTTGCCAAGGGCCAGCCCCAACTGCGCGAACGGGATGTTGCAGGAGAGCCGAAGCGCGGTCGCGATGGATGCCGTGGCGCCGCCTCCGCAGGCGCCGCCCTCCGCGTTGGTGATGACCGTGCTGCTCTGCGGCAGTGGCAGGGATGGCGGATTCGGGAAGGTGCTGTCCGGCGTGTACTGCCCGCTCTCCAAGGCCGCGGAGGCGACCACGAGCTTGAACGTCGAGCCCGGCGGGTTGAGCGATCCCGCGATCGCGCGGTTGATCAGCGGGTTGCCCGGGTCGGCGAGCAGCTGCTTGTACCGCGCGATCACCTGTGCGCTGTTGTGCACGGCGAGCGTGTTCGGGTCGAAGGTGGGCTTCGAGACCATCGCCAGGATTGCGCCGGTCTTCGGGTTCAGGGCGACGACCGCGCCCTGATAGTTGCCGAGCGCGTCCCAGGCGGCTTGCTGCACGACCGGGTTGATCGTGGTCTCGACCGAAGCGCCCTTCGGGTTCTGCCCGGTGAGGATCGCATTCAGCTGCGCCAGGAACTGGTCGTTCGCCGTTCCGCTCAGATAGTCGTTGAGGGAGTTCTCGAGGCCGGTGTTTCCCTGGTTGAGGCTGAAATAGCCCGTCACCGCCGAGTACAGCTCGCCGTTCGTGTACTGCCGCTGATACTTGTACTGGTCGGAGGCGGCGACCGAGGTTGCGATTGACTGACCGGCGACCAAGATGCTGCCGCGCTCGGCCGAGGAGCTCGCGTAGAGCGTGCGCACGTTGCGTCCGTCTGCCTTGAGGTTGTCTTGCTGGAACACCTGGATCGCGGTGGTCGACCCGAACAGGGCCAGGAACATGATCAGCACGACGATGCTGACCCGGCGGAGCTCCTTGTTCACGCGGCACCGCCTCCGTTCGACGATCCGGCGACTTGGACGGGAGCCGTGTCGACGATCCATTGCGGCTGACTGCGCACCGAGTCGGAGAGGCGCAGCAGCAGGGCCACGATGATCCAGTTCGCGACGAGCGACGAACCTCCGGCAGCGAGGAAGGGGGTCGTCAGCCCGGTGAGCGGAATCACGCGGGTAACGCCGCCGATGACGATGAAGACCTGCAACGCGACGACAAACGAGAGCCCGACGCCGAGCAGCCGCCCGAAGTCGTCCTGTCCGGTAAACCCGATTCGGAATCCGCGCGAGATGAACAGCAGGTAGAGGCCGAGGATCGCGAATAGGCCGATCAGGCCGAGCTCCTCGCCGAGGCTCGCGATGATGTAGTCGCTCTCGGCCAGCGGGACGATGCCGGGGCGACCCTGCCCGAGCCCGGTGCCGACCAGGCCGCCGTTCGCGAGGCCGAATAGGCCCTGCACCAGTTGGTAGCTGCCACCCGATTTCTCGTAGAGGGTCGGGTTGAAGGCGTCGAGCCAGGAGTTGAAGCGACCGGCCACGTAGCTCAGGCTCCTGCTGGCGACGAAGGCACCGCCGGCGAACAGGAGCAGCCCCAGGAGCACCCAGCTGAGTCTCCCCGTGGCGATGTAGATCATGACCAGGAACAGGCCGAAGTAGAGGAGTGCAGTTCCGAGGTCGTGCTGGAACACGATGACGGCCATCGCAAGTACCCAGATGACGAGGATCGGGCCGAGGTCCCGCACGCGCGGGAAGCGCATCCCCAGAAAGGTGCGCCCGACCATCGCGAGCGAGTCGCGAGCGGTCACCAGGTATCCGGCAAAGAACACGGCCAGCGCGATCTTGGCGAGCTCACCTGGTTGGAACGAGAGCGGGCCGATCGCGATCCAGACTCGAGCACCCGAGATGGTGCGGCCGATGCCGGGCAGCGCAGGCAAGAGCAGCAGCACGATCGCGCTGAACATCGCGATGTAGCGGTAGCGCTGCAGCACGCGGTGATTGCGGATGAGGATGAGCACCGCGAAGGCGACGATGATCGCAATGCCGGTCCAGACGATCTGACGGACGCCGGCAGCCCCCCAGCCATTCAGGCCCTTGGCGATGTCGATGCGGGAGATCTCCGCGATGCCGATGCCGTTGAGCAGCACCGCAATCGGGAAGACGAAAGGATCGGCGTCGGGCGCGACAACTCGTTCGGCGATATGCCCGAGCAGAATCAGGATGGCGAGGCCAGCCTCCAGCGCCAGGAGCGTGCCACCGATCCGCCCGAGGGCGCCGAGCTCGACGAGCACAGTGGCGCCGCCCGCGAGGACCAAGGCCCCGAGCAGCAGCACCAGTTCGAGGTTGCGGCGGCGCGCCGGGGTGCGCAACTTGATCCGAATGGTGCTGGTGAAGGTGGAGCGGGGTCCGGCGTCGATGACGGCCATAATCAGTTTCCCGCCGCCGTGGACAATCTGTCGACGATGTTGAGCGCGTCGCGGAGGCTGTCGGCAGGGATGGTGGTTTCGACGAGCTTCTGCTGGAAAGCGGGCAGGGAGCCGACTGTGATCGCCGTCGACTGGTAGACGCTCGACAGTGAGATCGGGCCGATGTTCTGCTGCACGCCACGGAAGATCGCGACGCTGCCGTTGTTCTCGCCCACGTAGTACTTGGACTGGGTGTAGCTGTATGCGGCGAACGCACCACCAACCAGCGCCGCCACGGCAAGTCCGAGCACAACCAACCAGATAATCCGGCGCCGGCGGGCGCGTTTGCGATCCTCCTCGATGAGCGCCTCGAGGTAGCCCTCACCCTCCGGCTCGAAGTGGCTGTCCTCCGGTGGCGTGGACTTGAGCGGATGCAGCAGCAGGGTGGGCAGGCGGATGGGGCGCCGGGTGGAATCGCTCTCGAAGCTCAGCGGAACCGCGGCCGACCCCACGAAGGTCGGCGCGATGCCTGAGCCCCCCACGCTGTCGTCGATGTCGACGAGCACGACGGTCACATTGTCGGGCGCCCCGTGGTCGAGGCTCTCCTTGACCAAGCGGTCGGCGGCACCCTGCGCCGTGCGGACCGTGGCGAGAATGGTCGCCATCTTGTCGTCGGCGACGTAACTGGACAGACCATCGGAGCACAGCATCCAACGATCACCGGGCTTGGTGTCGAAGATCGCGGTGTCGATCTCGGGGGCGGCGTCGACATCTCCCAGCACGCGCATCAGCACGGAGCGACGGGGATGCACGGCCGCTTCCTCGGGCGTGATGCGGCCCGAGTCCACAAGCCGTTGAACGAAGGTGTGGTCGGCAGTGATCTGGGTGAGCTCGCTGTCACGGAAGCGATAGACGCGCGAGTCGCCGATGTGTGCGAGGGCGAGCTGGTCGCCAACACGCAGGATGCCGCTGACCGTCGTGCCCATGCCGGTCAGCTCGCTGTGCTCGAAGACGGTCTCGGCGAGGATGGAGTTCGCGGCGACCAGGGCCTGTTGAAGCGCGAACTCGGCGTCGCGCACCGAGGGATATTCGGCGTCAGCGTCCGCGATGCGCTTTGCGGCGATGGCCGAGGCGACGTCCCCGCCGGCATGCCCGCCCATGCCGTCCGCGACGACGAAGAGGTGGACACCCGCGTATCCGGAGTCCTGGTTGTTGCTCCGGATCTTGCCGACGTGCGAAACGGCCGCGCTCGTCGGGATCGTGGCCACCCGATTACCGCCGAAGCTCGAAGCTGGTCGTGCCGATGGTGACCGGCGTTCCGGGCGGCACCGGGGTGGGGAGCATCACGCGCGATCCCCCGAGGAACGTGCCATTCGTCGAGTCTAGGTCTTGCACGACCCACTGCTCGTTCCAGAGCATCAGGCGCGCGTGGTGCGTCGACGTGTAGTCGTCGCGGATGACAAGCCCAGACTCGCTCGACCGTCCGATCGTCAACTGCTCGGGGGGCAGTTCGACCTCCAGGCCGGCCCGCGGACCCGAGGTGATGACGAGCCGGCGGGGGGTGTTGGCGTCAGGCTGCGGGGTGCGCCGTGCG
>JAYWDH010000173.1:0-11257 GCA_043779945.1 Microbacteriaceae bacterium | reverse complement strand
GCCTCGACATCCTGAATGACAAGGAGGGCGTGTGGCGCTGCCGCACCACCTTCAACTGCTCCGAGGCCTGCCCGCGTGGCATCGAGGTCACGAAGGCGATCTCCGAGGTGAAGGCCGCGATCCTGCGCGGCAATCCGGGGCTGCCGTCATCGGATTTGGTTTTGACTCCCGTTTCGGCGTAGCTGCGCCGCCGGGGGTCTCAGCTAGCCCCTTCCGGTTTTTTGCGAAATGCAGGAGTCGGTGTTGCGCGAGTCGACTGCTGTGGTCTCTGAGTCGACTCCAGCCTCATCAACTCCTGCATTTGACGAAATATCGCGGATCGCGCCAGATTGGGGCCCGCAACAACAGCGGCCGCCAGCAGTTCCCTCACGGGGCGGCCTTCGTTGTTTTCCCGACTTTCCCGATGCGGATCGGCCGAGCGCCAACAGTGTGACGACATGTCAGGTCGTTGTCCCCCAGCGCTGAATATCGGCGGGTGCCGAGCGGATCCGGCGCCCATCATGACGCAGATTCGCGAAAAAGTTGATCAGTTCAGCAAGCTCATGTGCAGGCCGAGGGAGTTCACCTCAAGCGACAACGGCCCGAGGAGCACAGCCAAGCTTCCGTTGCCCAGTAGGACCTTCTGGGTGAGGCTAGCGTTCGCGCCCGTGGTGGTCTGCGGGAGTCCCGTGACGTTGATGGCCCACCTGCCGTTTGGGTTGACGACGGTCGTGTAAACCGCCCCAGCAACGGATGCTGAGACCGTCGCACCCGGCGTGCCGCTGCCGGCGAGGTGAAGGTCGACGGTCGTCGAGACCGCGGGTGCCCCTCCCGGGATCGGGGCGACGATCGGGGCGACGATCGGCGCGACGATCGGCGCGGTCACGCCATTCAGCATGCCCGTGGCGCCGCCGCCGACCGAGCCATCGACCGTGCCGCCGACCGTGCCGCCGAGGCCCGCGCTGTTGGCCGGATCCGTCGCGACTAGCGAGGCCGTGGATGCGCCGCTCGGCTCGTCACGGGGTTCTGCGGTCGCCGCGTCAACGCCGGACCCCGAGGCGCGCTGCGAGCTGTCAGCGATCGCGAGCGGCGAGCCAAGGGCCACGATTCCGAGCGTCACGCCTCCCCCGATCGCGGCGATAATCGCGAGGCTGCCGACGAGCGCACCGGCACCGGATGCGGCGCCCATCGAGATCCCGCCGAGGATCGGGGCCGCGAACACGCTGCCGGCTGCGACCGCGTGCACGGCGGCCGGGAGGGCCGGAACGATCTCGGCCGCCAGCGCCGAAGTCGGGTGCGCGAGCGCAGCAAGCAGAGCTCCCCCGGCGATGCCCCCCAGAAGCACCGGCAGCATGACCATCGCCAGGTGTGAACCGACCTCCTCGATCTCCTCCGAGATCACGGAGCACTTGGTGCACTCGAGCAGATGCTGCTCGACGCGCTCCTTCTCGCGGGCAGTCAAGCCGTTGCGGGCGTGATCGCCGAGCCGGGACATCGTCCGCTGACACTCGGTCGAAATACCGGCGTCCGAGATGTGGGCCTGCAACCAGGCGGTGCGGAGCCCTTCGCGCGCACGGTAAGACAGCGCGGCGACACCGTTGGCGGTGAGGCCCATCAGCGGGGCGACCTCGTGCGGGTCCATCCCCTCGACCTCGGTGTACCAGAGCACGGTCTGCCAGCGGTCGGGCAAGGCGCGGAAGGCTTTCGCGGTGAGGGTGCGATCGAGAGCCCACGCGGCCGGGTCGTCCGGGATCCGTTCGTCCTCGAACTCCTCGATGACATCCACCTGAACGTCTTTCGCGGCCGCACCCCAACTGCTCGCCAGATTTCGGATGGTCGTATACAGGTAGGGACGGAAGGCACCGGTGGGTCCGCCGCCCACCAGAACACGTTGGAAGATCCGCGCGTAGGCCTCGCTGACGAGGTCATCCGCGTCGAGAGACGACGTGAACTGGCGGGCGACGCGAACAGCGGAGCGGTAGTGGCGTCGCCACAACTCAGCGAAAGCGCTCGTATCCCCCGATCGAGCGCTCTCGATCAACTCCTGATCCGAAGTGGTTAACTTCGAGTCCTGACTGCTCATCCCCCTGATCCTTTTCCGGGCCGCCTAGGCCCCTGTAGGTCGAGGACTCGTTCGTGAAAACTTTCTCGTTCGTGAAAACTTCACGGTTCGACGTCCTCATAGGAAGAGACTGCTCTTCCGTCTCACTATGACGCGGCTTTTCGAGCCGCTCTCACCCCCCTTTCGGGGGATCTGCTCACCCAATCCGGGGGGCGAGTTCGGCTCCCGGAGTTCGGCGGGGTAGCGTCAGAGGAGAGTATTTCGGGGCGAGGAGGCACCGTGCGGATCGCGGGGGCTGTTCTCGAGCGGATCGGGGCGGAGCGCCCGTTCGCCGTATCCCGCCCCTTCACGATCTCGTCGATCGAGCTCGACGATCCCGGGCCAAACGAACTGCTTGTGCGGATCGAGGCGGCGAGCGTCTGCCACTCGGACCTCTCAGTGGTCGACGGCACCCGTCCGCGGCCGACGCCCATGCTGCTGGGCCACGAGGCCGCTGGGATTGTGGAAGCTGTCGGCGCGGGTCTGGCGACTGAAGCGTCGAGAATCGGGCTCGGCGACCGCGTCGTCATGACTTTCCTGCCACGCTGCGGCAGCTGCCAAGAGTGCGCCACCGAAGGGCGTCTACCCTGCCGCGTCGGCTCGGCTGCGAACCGTGCGGGGACCCTGCTCGGCGGCGGAATCCGGCTGCACCGTGACGGTGAAAAGCTCTTCCACCACCTCGGCGTTTCGGCCTTCGCCACGCACGCCGTCGTGAACGTCGCATCGGTGGTACGCGTCGATCGGGATGTGCCGCCTGAGATCGCCGCATTGCTCGGCTGTGCGGTGCTCACCGGCGGTGGCGCGGTGATCAATGCTGGGGAGCCCGCGCCCGACGCTGACGTGATGGTGGTGGGCCTGGGCGGGGTGGGCATGGCCGCGCTCCTCGTCGCGGTAGCTCTCGGTCATCGGGTGATCGCCGTCGACGCCCTCGACGAAAAGCTCGAGCTGGCCCGCGACCTTGGCGCGAGCGAGACCTTCACCCCGGCGGCACTGGCGGCGGCCGGCCGACGCGCGCCAGTCGTGGTCGAGGCGGCCGGATCCGCCCGCGCCTTCGAGACCGCGTTCGCCGCGACTGAGCCCGGTGGCAGAACCGTCACGGTCGGGCTGCCGTCGCCCGATGCGCGGGTCTCCCTGCCCCCGCTGACGTTCACCGTCGAAGCGCGCTCAGTGATCGGCTGCTACCTCGGTTCGGCGGTGGCGAGCCGCGACATCCCGAGGTACGTCGAACTCTGGCGCGCCGGACGCCTGCCGATCGAACGTCTCATCTCGTCGCGGATCGGCCTCGCCGAACTCGACAGCGCCATGGACCGGCTCGCAAGCGGCAGCGCCCTGCGACAGGTCATCGTCTTCGAAGAAGGGAAATCCGCATGACCGAAACCCATCAAACCGGCCGTCGCACCGCCGTCGTCACCGGGGGGGCACGCGGCATCGGCGCCGCGATCGCCAGCCGGCTCGCCGCGGACGGCTGCGCCGTCGGCGTGATCGACCTGCGCCAGGAGGATACTTCCCGAACCGTGTCCGCGATCGTCGCGGCGGGTGGGCGAGCGGTCGGCGTGGGGGCCGACGTGTCCAACTCGGATGACGTCAAACGGGCCGTCGCGGCTGTGGTTGAGGCGCTCGGGGCCCCAACGGTGCTGGTCAACAACGCTGGCATCCTGCGCGACAACCTGCTGTTCAAGATGAGCGACAGCGACTGGGACGCCGTGATCGGCGTGCACCTGCGCGGCGCCTTCCTGATGAGCCGCGAGGTGCAGTCGCACCAGGTCGCGGCCAACTGGGGTCGGATCGTCAACTTGTCGAGCACCTCCGCTCTGGGCAATCGCGGCCAGGCGAACTATGCGGCCGCCAAGGCGGGGCTACAGGGGTTCACCAAGACCCTCGCAATTGAGCTCGGCCGCTACAACGTGACCGCAAACGCGATCGCCCCGGGCTTCATTGCCACCGACATGCTGCGGGCGACCGCCGAGCGGATGGGGGTGAGCTTCGAGGACTTCCTTGCGGGCGCGACGAAGGAGATCGCGGTCGGGCGCGTCGGCTACCCGGATGACGTGGCTAACGCCGCGTCGTTCTTTTGCTCCGAAGCGGCTGGCTTCGTGAGCGGCCAAGTGCTCTACGTCGCGGGCGGGCCCAAGGCGTGAGCGCCCGCGTGGTTGCGAGCGCGGCCGAACTCTCGAACCTCGTCGGAACCGAGTCGGTCGGAGACGAATGGCTCACCATCGACCAGGGCCGGATTGATGCGTTTGCCGGGGCGACGGGGGATTTCCAGTGGATCCACGTGGAACCGGAGCGCGCGGCATCGGGTCCCTTCGGCGCCACGGTCGCGCACGGCTACCTGACACTCGCACTGCTGCCGACGCTGACCGAGGGGCTGCTCGAGATCGGGGGCGTGCGGATGGCGGTGAACTACGGTCTCGACAAGGTGCGCTTCCTGCAGCCTGTGCTGGTCGGGTCGCGGCTGCGCGCGCGGAGCGAGGTCATGTCGGTCGACGAGAGTCAGCAGGGCTACCGGGTCGGCATGCAGGTGACCGTCGAGATCGAGGGCTCCGACCGGCCGGCGCTGATCGCCGACACCATCGTGCTGTTCATCACGGTATGAGCGGCGGGCCGAAGTCCGCGACCCCGTCCGGGTCTCCGGCGTAGGCTCGCGAGCATGGCCACGACGACGCAGCCCGGAATCGATGTCGAGAGATTTGGCGTGTGGCTGGCGGAGACGCATCCGGAGCTGCGGGCGGGTACCGAGTCGGCGACGGAACTGACGGCCATGCGGCTCGCAGGCGGTCTCAGCAACCTGACGTACCGGATCGACGGCGCGGCCCGCCCGCTCGTCGTGCGACGGCCTCCGCTCGGGCACGTGCTGAGCACCGCTCACGACATGCAGCGCGAGTTCACGATCATCTCGGCGCTCGCGGACAGTGCCGTTCCTGTGCCACGCGTGATCGCCTACCTCGACGACGGACCCGGGGCGGGCGACGGTGCGGCCGGGCTCGGCACCCCGTTCTATTTGATGGAGTTCGTAGCTGGCCCGATCCTCTCGTCGCGCCGCGAGAACGCCGGGTACTCCCCTGCCGAGCTCAGCGCCACGAGCCTGGAGCTCGCCCGCGTACTCGGTGAGTTGCACCGCCTCGACCCTGCCGCCGTCGGGCTGGCCGAATTCGGGCGCCCCGCAGGATTCCTCGAGCGGCAGCTACGCCGCTGGAGCACCCAGTACGACGCCTCGCGCAGCCGCGAGCTGTCGGAGCTCGACGCCCTGCACGACCGGCTCGGCCCGACAATGCCGGTAACACAGCGGGATTCTTTGCTGCACGGCGACTTCCGACTCGATAACGCGATCGTGTCGCCCGCGGCTGCCGACGGCTCGCGAATCGCCGCCGTGCTCGACTGGGAGATGTCAACCATCGGCGACTCGCTTCTCGACCTCGGCACCTTCAGCATGTACTGGGACCTCGACCAGATCAGCGGCGGCTCCAGTGTGGGTGGCAGCGCGGTCGACCCGGCCGCTGGCTATCCCAACTTCGATGAGCTGGTCGACGCCTACGCGGAAGTCGTCGGGGTGAGCGTTCCGCCGCTCGGCTGGTACCGGGCATTCGCGGCGTACAAGCTGGCCGTGATCCTCGAAGGCATCCACAAGCGCTTCACAAGCGGGCAGACGGTCGGGCCGGGGTTCGAGCAGGTCGGCGCGCTGGTCGTGCCGCTGGCGAGCTGGGGGCTGTCGCAGTCGTCGTCCATCGAGAGGATCTGACATGGATTTCGCCCACGATGAGCGCACGACCGAGCTCATTGGCAGGCTGCAGGGCTTCCTCGACGATGAGGTCTACCTGGCCGAAGCCGATCTGCGTGCCGAGCTCGCGGCGACGCCCGGCGTGTGGAGCGAGCCGGCGGTCGTGCCGCGACTCCGGGAGTCCGCGCGGGCGCGGGGGCTGTGGAACCTGTTTCTACCGGGCGAGGGTGCGGGCGGGGCGGGGCTCACCAACCTGCAGTACGCGCCGCTCGCGGAGCTGACGGGCCGCAGCATCCGCCTTGCGCCCGCCGCCCTGAACTGCGCCGCGCCCGACACCGGCAACATGGAGCTGCTCGCCGAGTTCGGCACGCCCGCGCAGAAAGGCGAGTGGCTCGAGCCGCTGCTCGAGGCGGGCATCAGGAGCTCGTTCTGCATGACCGAGCCGGATGTCGCTTCGTCCGACGCAACCAACATCGCGACGAGCATTACGCGCGACGGCGACTCTTACCTGATCACCGGACGCAAGTGGTGGTCGACCGGTGCGATGAATCCGGATGCGGCACTCTTCATCGTCATGGGCAAGACCGACCCCGCTGCCGAACGTCACCGTCAACAGAGCATGATCCTGGTGCCGCGAAACACCCCGGGCGTCACGGTCGTGCGCCCGCTCACCGTGTTCGGCTACGACGATCGCGAGCACGGTGGCCACGCCGAGATCCTGTTCGACCACGTGCGGGTGCCGGTAGCGAATCTGCTCGGCGAGGACGGCGGCGGCTTCGCGATGGCGCAAGCGCGGCTTGGTCCCGGCCGTATCCATCACTGCATGCGCCTGCTCGGTATGGCCGAACGCGCGTTGGATCTGGTGCGCGGTCGGGCAGCATCCCGAGTGGCGTTCGGGCGGCCATTAGCGGAACAAGGGGTCGTGCGATCGTGGGCGGCGGATGCTCGCGTGCAGCTCGAGTCGCTGCGGCTGCTCGTACTCAAGACGGCCTGGCTCATGGACACCGTGGGCAACCGCGCAGCGATGACCGAGATCCAGGCGATCAAGATCGCGGTGCCTTCGGCGGTCGAGGGGATCCTGGATCACGCGATTCAGTTGTTCGGTGGAGCGGGCGTCTCGGACGACACGCCGCTCGCCGAGATGTGGGCGGCCGCGCGCACATTGCGCCTCGCCGACGGGCCCGACGAGGTGCACCGGATGTCGCTCGGCCGCGCGGAGCTCGGCCGCTGACGTCCGTACGTCGAGACATCCATGTCGGTTGCTCGGGCATGACGGGATCCTGCCTGCCGAGGTGCGCGCCGGCCGCGGTGCGCGTCGGCCGCGACAGGCATCCGCTCGCTGCACTCCGGTTGTGTAGGACCGTCCTACACAACCGGAGTGCGCCAGGTGAGCGGCTCTGCGCCGGCGACAAGCCTTAGAGAGTTGACCCCATCGACGCGCCGCCATCGATCACGATCGTCTGGCCGGTGATCCAGGCTGCGTCTTCCGAGAGCAGGAACGCGACAGGGCCAGCGACGTCGGCCGGCTCGCCCAGCCGCTTCAGCGGGTACTGCGCCGCCGCATCGGCCTCCCGGCCCTCGTAGAGCGCCTTCGCGAAATCCGTCTTGATCACGGCGGGGGCAACGGCGTTGACACGGAGGCCCGGGGCGAACTCCGCGGCCTGCTGCAGCGTGAGCGTGATGAGCGCGCCCTTCGAGACGCCGTAGAACCCGATTCCGGGAGCCGCGGCGATCCCCGAGATGGAGGAGATGTTCACGATCGAGCCGCCCGGGTGTGATGGGCTGCCGAGCAGCCCGGTCGACACCGCGTCGCGCGCCCACTCCAGCGTCGCGATGACGTTGACCTCGAGGGTTTTGCGCATCGCCTCGATGCCGACGTCCGCGAGCGGGCCATACGCGGGGTTGATCCCCGCGTTGTTGACGAGGTGGTCGAGGTACCCAAACTGCGACGCGATCAGCTCGTAGACGGCGGCGCGGTGCTCCGCGTCGTCGGCGCGACCGGCGACACCGACAGCTCGCGAGCCGAGCGAGGCGACCGCTGCGTCGAGCGCCTCCTGCTTGCGCGCGGTGATGACGACTGAGCCGCCCTCCGCGACGATCCGCTCGGCGATGGCCAAGCCGATGCCGCGGCTCGCGCCGGTGATCAGGGCAACCTTGCCCTCGAAACGGTTCATGCGATCCAGACTATGCGGCGGCAGCAGCAGCCCGTGCGCCCTCGGCCGACTCGGCCCCAATCGCCGCAGCCGCCTTTGCCCGAGCCTGCTCGAGCGTGACTCTGGCAAGCTCGGTGCGCACGTCGGCGAGCGCCGCAGGGGTCATCGAGAGGGTGGTGGCGCCGAGTCCAACGAGCACCACCGCCAGTTGCGGGTCGGCCGCAGCCTCGCCACAGATGCCGACCGGCTTGCCATTCGCGGCCCCCGCGTCGCCGAGCATCTTCACGAGGCGAAGCACGGCGGGATGCCACGGGTCCTGGTACCAGGCGACGGTGCCCAGCATCCGGTCCGCAGCCAGCGCGTACTGGGTGAGGTCGTTGGTACCGATGCTCACGAAGTCGCTGAGCTTGGCGACCTGATCAGCGACCAGGGCGAGCGACGGTATCTCGGCCATTACGCCGACGGTCTTCAGGCCCAGCTGCTTGCCGTACTCGACGAAGTAGCGCGTCTCGCCCGCGTCGGCGACCATCGGGGCCATCACCCAGAGCTCAGCCTCGGACTCGTCTTGGGCGTTCTTGAGCGCCTCGAGCTGGTCGGTAAGAATCTGCAGCTTCGCGCGCAGGGCGCGCAGGCCGCGAACACCGAGCGCCGGGTTCTCTTCGTGCGCGTCATTGAGGAAGGCAAGCGGCTTGTCGGCACCCGCGTCGAGCGCACGCACGACCACTTTTCTGCCCGGGAAGTGCGAGAGCAACTCGGAGTACTGCTTCTGCTGCTCGGCGACGCTTGGCGGTGTCTGCGCGTCGAGGAAAAGAAACTCGGTGCGGAACAGCCCAACGCCCTCGGCACCGAGTGCGACGGCGTTGGCAGCGTCCTTCGGCGAGCCTAGATTGGCGAGCAGCGGGATCTTCGTCCCGTCGGCCAGCGCGCCGTCGGTGATCGGGGCAGCGGCTTGCGCTCCACGCTCCGCGATGCGCGCGACGGCGACGGCGATCTGCGCGTCGCTCGGGTCAACGGTGACGATTCCGGATGCGGCATCCAGCACAACGCGCGTCCCGTTCGCGATCACAGCGTCGGCTCCGACACCCACGATGGCGGGGATCGACTTGGACCGGGCCAGGATCGCGGTGTGGCTGGTCGGCCCACCGTCGCGCGTGATCAGGCCGCGCACCTTGTTCAGGTCAAGCAGAGCGGTGTCTGCAGGAGCCAAGTCGCGCGCGAAGAGGATGAAGGGGGTGTCGGACTCTGGCACTCGGGGCACCGGCACCCCGCGCAGCTGCGCGATGATCCGCTGGGAGACGTCACCGAGATCCGTTGCGCGTTCGGCCATATAGCCGCCGAGAGCGATCAGCTGCTCCTGAAAGGAGCGGAACGCCTCGAACACGGCACGCTCACCGCTCGTACCCGCGTCGATGCGGGCGTTCACGTCGTCGGCGAGCACCGGGTCCTTCGCCATCTGGATCGCGGCCTCGATGACCTCGCGGCCTGCGCCATCCACCCTCTCGGCTCGGGACTGCAGCTCCCTAGCCGTGGCGGTCACGGCGGACACAACGGCGGCCTTCTCGGCAGCGGCGTCTCCCGCGCGCTTCTGCTCGGGGCGCCCCTGCTCGGCTGGCTCCTGAAGCGGCTCCGGCATCGACAACACCGGAGCGATGGCGACGCCGCGACCCACTCCGACTCCGTGCAGCTCCATTGGCGCTCTCTCTCGCGTGTTCTGATCCCGCGTCAGCCTAGCCCGTGGGCCTCCGCCACGGGACGGGGGCAGGTCACCAGCGAATGGCCCCCGTATGGTGGAGCGCATGGCCGCCCCCGCGAAGGCTCTCCGCCCCGTCATCGCACGCGCGCAAACGCTCGTCGCCTGGGTGCAGAGGCAGAAGACCGTGCGGGTTTTCACGCTCTATGCGGCGGAGCGCGGCCCGATTCTCGCCAGCGGGCTGGCGTTCCAATTGCTGTTCGCCGTGTTCTCCGGGCTCTGGGTCGCGTTCTCGATCGCCGGACTCGTGATCAGCCACGATCAGGGGCTACAGAACGCGATCATTGGCACCCTTAATAACGTGATCCCCGGCCTCATCGACACCGGTCCGGGCACGGGTACCGGTTCGGGTTCCGGCACAGGCGCGATCAAGGTGAAACTGCTGCTCTCGGCGGGCGTGTTCGGCTGGACGGGCGCGATCGCGCTGCTCGGCTTGCTCGTGATCGCGCTTGGCTGGCTCGCCTCGGCCCGGGATGCCGTGCGCACCATGTTCGACCTGCGTTCCGCCGCTGGCAACTTCCTCCAGCTCAAGGCGCGCGACTTCGGACTCGGCCTCGCCCTCGGGGTGGTGCTCATCGTCTCTGCGGTGCTGTCGGTCGCGGGAACGAGCGCGACCGGTTGGCTGCTCGGCTTGGTCGGCGTCCACTCGAAGACCGCGCTCGCCACCGTGGTCAGCCGCATCGTGACGCTCGCCATCATGTTCGCCCTCGACACCGTGGTGCTCGCCGCGATCTACCGCGTGCTCTCCGCGATCCGGATCCCTCGCAGCCGACTGTGGGCAGGCGCACTGCTCGGTGCGGTCGGGCTCGGGGTGCTGAAGGTCCTAGGCTCGGCACTGCTCGGCGGGGCGACAAACAATCCGCTGATCGCGTCTTTCGCCGTGCTGGCGGGGCTGCTGATCTTCTTCAACTTCGTGTGCCAGGTGATCCTGCTCGCGGCATCCTGGATCAAAGTCGGACTGGATGACGCGGGGCTCGACGTCGACCCGAGAGTGGCTGGCGCGAGGCTCGAGGAAGCCCGCAGCTTGGTTGCCGCAAACGAGCCGGACCCGGCACCGAGAGCCAGCGGACTCGCTCGGGTTCTCGGACCACGGCGCCGTGGAAGACGCCGCTAGTGGCGTCAGCGGCCGTCGGTAGAATCGCGGTTATGGCCCGACCCCTGCGCGTAGCCTCCGTGAACGTGAACGGCGTGCGCGCCGCGTACCGCAACGGCATGGCCGACTGGCTGGCAGCACGCGAGGTCGACATCCTCTCGATCCAAGAGGTGCGCGCCGAGACCGACGACCTGACCGGACTGCTCGGTCCGGAATGGAATGTGCTGCATGACGCGGCGACCGCGAAGGGCCGCGCTGGCGTCGCCATCGCGAGCCGCAAGCGTGCCGAGATCCACCGAGTCGATTTCGGCTCCCAGGACTTCGACAGCGCCGGCCGCTGGCTCGAAGCCGACTACGACGTCGAGGGAACAATCGTGACCGTCGTGTCGGTCTACGTGCACTCCGGCGAGGCCGACACCCCGAAGCAGGTCGAGAAGTACAAATTCCTCGACGCCATGGTGTC
>JAYWDH010000172.1:0-4071 GCA_043779945.1 Microbacteriaceae bacterium | reverse complement strand
CCGGATCCCGAAGCGAGATCGAGATCACGGCCGGCATCGACGTCTACGCCTGGCCGCACAATGAAACCTCCACCGGAGTGATGGCGCCGATCATCCGCGCCGCCGGAGATCCCGGCGCCCTGACTGTGGTGGATGCGACGAGTGCCGCCGGCGGCATCGACTTCGATGCATCCCAAGCCGATGTCTACTACTTCGCCCCGCAGAAGAACTTCGCTTCCGATGGCGGTCTGTGGTTCGGGCTCTTCTCCCCCGCAGCGATCGAACGGGTGGAGCGCATCGCCGCGAGCGAGCGGTGGATCCCCGAGTTCCTCAGCCTCAAGAACGCCGTGGATAACTCGCGTCTCAAGCAGACCCTTAACACCCCGGCGCTCTCGACCATCCTGCTGATGGAGAACCAGATCGACTGGATCAACGGCAACGGCGGTCTGGCCTGGGCGGATGCCCGTACCAGCGAATCCTCCTCAGTGCTGTACGACTGGGCCGAGGCTTCGGCGTACGCGACTCCTTTCGTGACGAACCCCGACCACCGCTCGCAGGTGGTTGTCACCATCGACTTCGACGACAGCATCGACGCCGCCGGCATCGCAAAGACCCTTCGCTCCAACGGGATCGTCGACACCGAGCCATACCGCAAACTCGGCCGCAATCAGTTGCGCGTCGCCACCTTCACCGCGATCGAGCCGGATGATGTGCGGGCGCTGGTGTCGTCCATCGAGTTCGTCGTGGGGAACAGCTGACCGTGCGGCTATTCCTGAGGGACTCCGAACGCCGCCCCGATCCGGTACCGGTGAAGACGGATGACCGTTGGCCCATTCTCGTCGGTCTCGCCGCGTGGGTCATCGCCACCATCATCGTGCTGCTGTTTGTCGCGCCAATGAGCGGCTTTGGCAACGGCGGGATGATCTGGACCTGCTCGGTCGGAATCGTGCTCGGCCTCGCTGGCCTGGTCTACGCGGCCAAACGGCCAAAGTAGGGCGTGCGGCCGCAGAATCAAACGGTGCGGTCAAACTGAGCGTTCGTGCTCATCCTCGTCGTCGTCCTCGTCGTCGTCGTCGTCGTCGTCGTCAGACCCGTCATCATCGCCGTCGTACCCGTTCTCATCTGACTCGTCGTCATCTGAATCGTCGTCATCTGAATCGTCACTGTCGAGATCGTCGATGTCTACACCGTCGAGGTCGCCGCCGTGCAGCACGTCGCTGCCGAGGTCGTCATCATCGTCATCGTCCGACTCGTCGTCATCGTCATCGTCCGACTCGTCGTCGTCGTCATCGTCATCGTCATCGTCCGACTCGTCGGCGTCAGGCCCGTCACCGTCATCATCGTCATCGTCATCGTCAAGCTCGTCGTTGGTCTCATCGTTTTCCACCGCCGTATCCTGGGCAGCGGTGTAGTCGGCGAGGCGATCAACCCACGGAACCCAGGTCGGCGACAGCAGGGCGCCGTCACCCGGAGTCAGTTCGGTCTCGAGCACGGTCGCCGGAGTGTCCTCGACGTGGGCGATGCTCACCGTCCAGCGCCATCCCGGATAGCCGGAGAGGAACGTCTCGAAGTAGACCGTCGTCACGCCGTCGCCGTCGTCGATCGATCCCGCGGGGGCCCCGATCGAATCGGCGGAGGTGATCTCCAGCAGAGCACTCCGCCCGAGCTCGAAGTCGGAGTCGAGTGCTGCGAAAAAGGGTGCTACCGGCGCGGGTGCCACCGAATCAGGCATCGAGTTCATCCGCGACTTTGCGCAGCATCGCGGCGATTGTCTTGCCGTGCTTGCCGTCGGGATAGCGTCCACGCTTGAGGTTCGTACCGATCCCGTCGAGCAGCTTGACCAGGTCCTCAATGATGATGGACATGTCATCCGCCGGTTTGCGGCTCAACTTGACGAGACTCGGCGGAGCTTCCAGCACGCGCACCGACAGAGCCTGGGCCCCGCGCTTGCCGTCGGCGATTCCGAATTCGAGTTTGGCGCCGGCCTTGACTGTTGTACCGGCCGGAAGCGCGGAGGCATGGAGGAAGACCTCTTGGCCGTCATCAGAACTGATGAAGCCGAAGCCCTTCTCTTCGTCGTAGAACTTGACCTTGCCGGTGGGCATGGCGGTACCTCTTTCACTTGGCTGTGCGCGTAAGCCTACGGGGAGTCAGGGGCCGTATCCTTAGGACTGTGGCAAAAGAAAACCCGGTGACGGTCCATCGTAACGAACGCGTGCTCGCCTACATGATCGCAGGGATCGTAGGGCTGTCAATCGTGGCTATCTTCGTCGTGCTGATCGGCACAGGCGCTGGGTTCTCGCAAACTGGCCCCGCAGCGCTCTGGCAGGCCCTCACCCTGTTCCCCTTCGTCGGGCTCATGGTCGGATTTCTGATGATCATTACTCTCCTGGTCGTCAGCGCGCGTCGTCGCAGCCGCGAGGCTCAGGCCGGGACATCCCGCAGCACGCGCTCGACTAAGAAATAGCACGCAGCGATTCGGCGGTGCCGCCGAACAGGTGCCGCCGAACACAGGAACGGGTAAGCAAACATGAGTGACACCCTGTCCTTGGCGACGCGCCTCCGGGCGATGGATGACGCGCAGCTCGCGGCCGCAATGCGAGTGCGGGAGATCCAGCCCGCCGGGATCAAGGACTTCTTCGACCTCGCCGAGGCCTTCCTCGAGCGCGCGTCAATCCAGCAGGTTCTCACACGACTCGACCGGGAGACACTTGCCGTGCTCTCCGCGATCGGGCAGCTCACCGAAGAGACCGGACCGCCTGCGGCCACAGACATCTCCACCCGGCTCTCTGCGATCTCGAGCCGGGAAGTATCCGCGGCATCCGTCTCCAATCGCGTCGCCACCGCCGCCGCCCTCCTGTTGCTCGAGGTGGAGTCCCACCGATTCACCGCCTACGGCAGCGTGCGCGACCAACTGCGCTCCTGGCCGGCCTTCGGGCTCCCCTCACTCGCCGACCTCACTGCGGAGAGCGCTCCGGCCGCCCTGGAACCGCTGCCGAATGTCGACCATCGGTTCATTGACCGGCTGGGCGCCGAGCGCGCATTCACCGCCATCACCGCCATCACGGAACTGCTCGTGGAGGTGGAACGTGACCCCGCGCGCGAGCTGGCGAAGGGCGGCGTCGCTCTCCCCGACAGCAAGCGTCTCGCCAACGCGATGAGCGTTGACCTTGAATCAGTGGCCATTTTCCTCACAGTCGCCCACCGCGCCGGACTCGTAGCCCAGGAGACTGGATCGTGGATGATCACCGACAGCGGCGGCGGCTGGCTGCTGCGCTCCACCAGCGCACGCTGGGCCACGCTCGGCTCGGCCTGGTTCGAACGACTGCCCACCGACATCCGCAAGCTACTTGGCGAGCGCACCCACGCTCTCTGGGGTACCGGCCTGCGCGGATACATCGACTGGCTGTACCCTGCCGGCGGAGACTGGATGGATGAGCGCATCGGCGCTTACACCCGTGACGCCGAACTGCTGGGCATCACGGCCAACCAGGCCCCCACTGGGCCAGGATCCTTGTTGCTCGCCGACGGCATCCAGTCGGCCGAGGAGGCGATGACCGCGCTGCTTCCCGCCGAAGTGGAGCAGGTCTACCTGCAGCATGACCTCTCCGTCGTCGCCCCCGGACCGCTGACCCCGCGGGTGGATGCCCGCCTGCGGTCGCTCGCCGACGTGGAAAATCGTGCCTTGGCCTCGAGCTATCGCGTGTCGACCTCGAGCATCAATCGGGCGATGGCCGCGGGCGAGACGGCGGAGTCAATCCTCGAATTCCTCAGCAGCATCTCGCTCACCGGCATCCCACAGCCACTCAATTACCTCATCGGGGAAGCGTCGAGCCGCTACGGGCAGGTGCGGGTGGGCACCCTCACCGTCGCGCGCCCGGATGCCCGCTGCTACATCCGCTCCGACGATGAGTTGCTTATCGGCACCATTCTCGTGGACCAGAGCCTTTCCTCCCTCGGCTTCGAGCGCATCTCCGCCACCCGTGCCGAAAGTCGCTTCCCGCTCGACGTAGTCTTCTGGTCGGTGAGCGATGCGCGTTACCCGGTTGCAGCAGAAGAGATCGGAAGAGCACACGTCTGAACTCCAGTCAC
>JAYWDH010000171.1:0-4075 GCA_043779945.1 Microbacteriaceae bacterium | reverse complement strand
ACGTCAGCACCGACGAGGTGTACGGCTCGATCGCTGAGGGCTCCTGGGCCGAGGATCGCCCCCTTGAGCCCAACTCGCCGTACTCGGCCAGCAAGGCGGGCAGCGACCTGCTAGCCCGCAGCTACTACCGAACCCACGGCATGAACCTCTCGATCACGCGCTGCTCCAACAATTACGGGCCGTACCACTTTCCCGAGAAGGTCATCCCGCTGTTCGTCACCAACCTCATCGATGACAAGCACGTGCCGCTGTACGGAACGGGCGAGAACATCCGCGACTGGTTGCACGTCGACGACCACACCCGGGGGATCGCCCTGGTCACCGCCCGCGGCCGCGCGGGTGAGACCTACAACATCGGCGGCGGCACCGAGTTGAGCAACCTCGAACTGACGCAGAAGCTCCTGGATGCCACCGGCAAGGACTGGTCGTACGTCGACAAGGTCGAGGACCGCAAGGGCCACGACCTCAGGTACTCGGTCGACATCGGCAAGATCCAGACGGAACTCGGCTATGAGCCGCTGGTCCCCTTCGATCGGGGCCTGGCCGACGTCGTGCAGTGGTACCGCGACAACCGCGCGTGGTGGGAGCCGTTGAAGGCGCGCGCCGCGCTGTGACGCGCTACCTTGTCACCGGTGCCGGCGGCATGCTCGGCCAGGATCTGCAGACGGCTCTGGCCCGAGCGGCAGCAGGCGGTCGACAGGTTACAGCGCTCACTCGCGCCGAACTCGACGTGACCGACCGGGGCGCCGTGCGGGCTGCCGTCGCAGGACACGACGTCGTCATGAATGCCTCGGCCTACACCAATGTCGACGGCGCCGAGGCGCACGAGGACGACGCATACGCGGTCAACGCGCTCGGCGTCGAGAACCTGGCGATCGCTGCGTACGAGCAAGGCGCGAAGTTTCTGACGATCTCGACCGACTACGTCTTCGATGGCTCGGGGACGATGCCGTACGCCGAGGACGCCCCGCGCGACCCGTTGAACGCCTACGGTCGCACCAAGGCCGCTGGCGAGGAGCTGGCACTCGCCGCGAACCCCGACGGCACATTCATCGTGCGGACGGCGTGGCTCTACGGCGAGCACGGCCCGAACTTTGCCAAGACGATGCTCCGTGTCGCAGGCGAACGCGAGACAGTCAGCGTGATCGACGATCAGATCGGTCAGCCCACCTGGACGGCGGACCTCGCCGCAGCAATCGTGCAGCTCCTCGACGCCGAGGCTCCGGCCGGGACCTACCACGGGACCAACAGCGGGCAAACCTCCTGGTTCGGTTTCGCGCAGGCTGTCTTCGAGCAGGCGGGACTCGACCCCGACCGCATCGTTGCCACCGACAGCGCCTCGTTTCTTCGGCCGGCCCCGCGCCCCAGCTACTCCGTGCTGGGACATTCAGGCTGGGCGCGAGCAGGCCTGGCCCCGCTTCGTGACTGGCGCGAGGCCCTGGCGGCGGCGGCGGCAGCCGGAGTCCTGACGCCGTGACCACGCTGCGGGTGATCCTGGACGACGTGCCGGCCACGCGCGCCGGAGGTACAGCGCGCTACGCCGAGGAGCTGACGCGCCAACTGATCGCTACGGCCCCGCGCGGCTCGAACGTCGCGGGCTTTGTGTCCGCGTCGCCCGAATCTGACTACGAACGACTCGCCGAGAGGCTCCCAGGACTGGCCGAGCTGTACAAGAGTCCGCTCGCCCGACGCGAGTTGGCGGCCGCCTGGCAGCACGGCTTCACCCGACTGCCCGGGACCGGTATGGTGCACGCCACCAGCCTGCTGGCGCCAGTATCACGTCACGACCGCAGCAACGGTCGCAGCACACAGATTGCAGTGACCATCCACGACGCCGTCGCCTGGACAGATCCCGAGCTGCTGTCCTCCCGCCAGCTTTCCTGGAGTCGCGCAATGGCGAGGCGAGCCGAACGGTTCGCAGACGCGGTGGTCGTGCCGACTCACGCCGTTGCCCAAGACCTAGCCGAACAGTTCTTCTTCGGCGACCGCCTGCGAGTGATCGGGGGCGGACCCAGTTCACGACTGCGCCCGGTGAGCGATGCCGCGGAGCGCCGCAAACGCCTGAAGCTTGCCGACGACTACCTGCTCACCGTCCCGGGGCTCGACCCGCGCCTGGGACTCGACGCCCTGATTGCGGCGATCGCTGATTTGCCCGGTGTCCCGCTCGTAATTGTGGGAGCGGGCCAAGACGCCGAATCGATCGCGGCGGCGGGTGCGGCGGCGGGACTCGCGCCCGACCGGATCGTCGTGCTCGACCTTCTGGCAGACGAGGATCTCGCGGCCGTGCTCCAGGGGGCGTCCCAGTTCATCCAGCCCAGTCGAGCCGGAGGTTTCGGGCTCGCCATTGTCGAGGCGTTCGCCTTCGGGCTGCCGGTCATCCACTCGGATGCCCCGGCTCTCGTCGAGGTCGCCGCAGACGCGGGGGTGGTCGTCGTCCGGGGTGAGCCGGAGGGCTACGCCGGACGACTGGCCGACGCGATCCGCGGGGTGCGCGAAGACTCTGCCCTGCGGGATCGCTTGTGCGTCGCGTCCTCAGATCGGGCCCGGGCCTTCAGCTGGCGAGACTCCGCCGAGAAGGTCTGGCAGCTGCACGCCGACCTGTAGCTCGGCTCAACCCGTTTGCCCTGTCGAGCAGGTCGATTGATCGGCCGCTTGGCCCGAGATCCCGGAGGGCAGCTGCACCGGCGCCCCGCCGAACGGCGTCGCGGAGGGATTGGGCTTCGGTGCGGCACTCGCTTTCGAGCTCGGCACGCCGGAAGCCACTGCCGCGCCGCCGAGGGTCTGCGTGACCACGGCCTGATCGGCGGCGAGTGCGGCAAGCACGGCTGCTGCGGCAGCCGTATTGGGCACCGTCACGCTCTGACCGCGTACCGAAGTGGGGGTCGAGGGGTACTGCACGAAGGCGATGCGATCGAGCGGGATACTCCGCAGAGCGAGTGCCATCGAGACCATCGTTGAGGTCTGAGCGAGTTCGGTGCTCAGCTGCATGTGCTGGGAGGCGGCTTGGGCGATGGCGATCATTTTGACCGGATTGTTGAGGGTGTCTGAGCTCTTGATGGTGCGCATCAGCGACGAGAGGAAGACCTGCTGGTTGCTGATCCGCTGCAGGTCGCTACCGGTGGGCAGCCCGTGCCTGGTGCGCAGGAAAGCGAGCGCCTGGGCGCCCTGCAGAGTGTGCTCCCCCGCGCTCAGCGAGAGACCGCTGTACGGGTCGTTGATTGCGGTCGCCAGGCACACTGGCACGCCGCCGACGGCGTCGCTCATCGACACGACCCCGTCGAACTCGATCTTCGCGGCGTACTGGATCGGCAAGCCGGTGAGCGCTGAGGCGCTGGCGACGACACAGTTCAGTCCGCCGCTCGACAACGCCGTGTTGAAACGAGCCTGGGTCGCTGCGGGCGCCACCCTGCCATCCGTCTTAGTGCACTGCGGCCGCGCAACATAGAGATCGCGCGGGATGCTCATCGCCGTCGCCGAATGCGAGACCGGCGACAGGTGGATCAGGATCGTCACGTCGTTGAGGGACTCTCCGCGGACGCCGTACGCTGCGTTGCCGCCGCCGCTATCAGACCCGACCAGCAGGATATTGACTGGGCCGGTGAGCGCGCCGACAGGCACCGGTTTGCCGTCTGGCCCGGTGATGTCGATCGTGTTGGAGGCGAGCTTGGCCAGCGCGTTCGCGGTCGTTCCCACGGCGACTGCGGCGCCGACGGCAACACCACCAGTCGACAGCAGTGCGACGATCGAGAGCGCGGCGACGGCGGCCCGGGCGCGGCTCCCCACCCGGGGCAGTCGGCTGAGCCGGAGGGTGTCGATCCAGCAGATCAGCCAGAGCACCGCGTAGAGGCCGAGCACCATCGTGATCGCCCACAGCACGGGCGCTTGCGTCAGGAACGGCAGCAGTGCCTCGCGCCCGATGAGCAGCGCGACGACGATGGCCACCAGGAGTGCCCAGAACACCAAGGTGGTAGCCAAGGCGAACCGGCCGAAACGGCGGCTCCCGGCGAGCACCTGGGCGGAACCGGGCACGAGGATATTGAGGCCGACCAGCCACCAGGCGCGCTTCGTCATCAAC
>JAYWDH010000170.1:0-4075 GCA_043779945.1 Microbacteriaceae bacterium | reverse complement strand
ACTGGGACTACTCGACTTGTGCCGACACCGGGAGCTGTGCCGGACCGATGGGCAGTTTCACAGTCGAACCGTAAGCAGAAGTTTCGAGATCGCTGAACGAAAGGGAGACAGACCAACTTCCCCGCCCGTAAGCGGGACCTTTGCGGGCTTTTGTTACATCGAGGGAAGTTAATTTGAGCCGCTAGCTGCCCGATCCAGTAACGATTGCGTGAGCGATCTGATAGATCGCCAACGCAGCGCCGAACGGCGTGAAGATGACGAAGGGCCATCCTGCCCACAGTACGTTCTTCGACGAGTACAAACGATCGGCGATCTTCTTTCCATACATTTGGCTGCCGAATCCGTTGAAGAACTTTGCGGTGCTTTCGGGTTTACGGATCGTGTAGAAACCCACCAAGAAGAACCCTGTACACATCAGCAAGAAGACTGAGAAGAACCCGATGGTTTCCGCGACCGTATGCATACGCCAATCATGGTCCACGAACGCCAGATCGATTGCGCTGAAAGCAGTCAAGAGACACGCCCTGAAGGCCGATCAAGAAAACGCTGCCCTCGCCCGATCGCGAGTTATCGCTTCTCAGCATCCAGATGGCGTTTTCAGTTGGCTAATTGAACGACCTCGTGGCCCACAAGCCGGACCTCTTTCGCGACAACCTAGAGCGGCGACGGGCTCGTGGGGGTCGTCACTGACTTCGCTTTGACCCGGGCCTGCGGATGGTGGCGGGCAAGGGACAGCACTCCCCACACTGCGGCGGTTCCGCTGACCAGGAAGGTGATGGCCGCCCAGAGTGGCGCGTTTGCGGCTTCGCCGAGGACGACGATCCCGATGGTGACCGCGACGAGGGGGTCGATGACGGTGAGTCCGGCCACAACCAAATCGGGAGGGTTGGATGAATGCGCTGTTTGGACGAAGTACGATCCGAGCAGCCCGGCCGCGATCAGACCGACGACGCAGAGAACAGTGAGCGCATCCGATGCGTCGGGAGTGTGTTCCACGAAGATGATGGTTTGGGCTCGGGTGATTACTACTTTCGCGAGGGTGACGACGAAGCCGAACAGGATGCCTGCGGCGATCACGTACGCGATCGGCGGAACACGTTTTCGTCGAGAAGCTCGAAGCAGGACACCAAGCGTGCTGAGGGTGACCCCCAGGATAATGAGCACCGCGCGCAGTTGAGTGCCGGTGACCGGGTTCTCTTTCGCGACGAACGCTGCCACGGTTACGAAAGTGCCCACGCCCAGAATGCACAGGGCAATGGCGCGAACAGATCGGCGATCCAGAGGCATCTTGCTGGTGCGTGAGTGCATGATCGCTGTGATCACCAACGCCACAGCGCCCAACGGCTGAACCACGATCAGCTGCGCAACCGTAAGACTGACAAGTTGCATCACCACAGCTAATCCGAGCAGCAACGTGCCCGAAAGCCATGCTGGGCGCCCGACCAGAAAACGAATCTGCCGCCAGCTCAGCGCTGAGGGACCATTCGCTTCGGCTTGGCTAAGTTGCGCGACTCCGCGATGCTGCAGCTGGGTCCCGAACGCGAGCAACACGGCCGCGATGAGGGAAAGTCCGATACCCAGAGCAGGATTGGAGCCCAAGGTCGGGCTATCCACCTTCCGGTCCCACTCCGAGGTAGAGCAGTCCTATCGAGCTCAGAAGCACCAGAAGTGAGGCGGCGATCCCCGCCAAGGGAATCCACCAAGTTGCCCGCGATCGGTTGTAAGTAAGAACGCAGAGACCCACGCTGATAAGGAAGACCGCGGGAATGCCGACGATGGCGAGCCAGCCAGAAAACTCGATCAGGGGGAAGTTGCAGTCCCGCCCACTACACGAATCCGTAATCAGAGCGCTGACCACAGCCACGAAAATGAATACACCCGACAGGACTGCCTGGATGACCAACAGAACGAGGGTGCTACCCAGCGTCGGGGCGTCCGCGCTTCTCGGCCCGCTCGCACCGATGCCTTCGTAGCTGTCGGTGAAGAGGGTGCCCGATTCGCGGCGTCGATTGCGGCGAGCCATTCGGTTCATAGTCCGACGATAGCTCGAAAACAAATAATGCTCGGGAGGCACTACGCCCCCGACCGGACTACGACGCGACTCCAGATTTCCGGGGCAAGATCTTGACGGCCTGTAGGCGGGTGACACCTGTGACGTGATGACTGAAATACCAATCGAGTCCTTATGGGGGTGAAGTTTTGAAGGAACTGCAATATGCGCCTTCTCACTCGTTGCCTCGATAACGCCACGCCATGCCAAGGCATCCGAAAGCGGGACATTTTCTGAGGCAGGTTTCGGTGCGCAAAATGGAGAGGTTGCCGGCGATCTTCCATTCGCCAGGAGAGCCTCAATGAATCGCATAGCTGCCTAGCGAGGGCCGAATCGCAACGACCCTGCAAGCCCGACGAACGCCTGACTCTTACGAAATCGGTCGACCCACCGCGATGCTCATCACAGTCATGGCAACCATGAGCGAGACAATCGTCACCCCTACTCCAGCGACCGGAATCCACCACCCCAGTTGTGACCTACGTCGATTCCTAATAACTAACGCAACGGTTGCGGCAAAGACAACTATCGCAACCACGGGTACGACAAAAAGGGCGCCGGTCCCTAGAGTGAAGTTGCAGGCTGGGTTTGGATCACCACACGCGTCGAATGCGAAACCGAGGAACATGTTCTCGAAGATCAAATACCCGCTCACGACAGCGAGCGCCGCGGTGAGAGCTACTGCCGCGACCAGGTCAACCAACAACACATTCGAGCCGTGAACCCTCCGCGCCCTCAACCTCTCCTGGCGCGCGGGTCGTTGACGGGGTGATCCAAACGGTTCATCGACCGAGTCCGATGTGGAATTCAACCTACGAAGCTCATCCATAGAGCGAACATATCTCACGAGCGCGCAGCGGACGGTGTGTCTGATCGATCAACTAGGCGCACGAAAACCGCGGCCCGGCGACGGTAGTCGGAAGGGATGTGGAGAGGAAAACGACTCCGACTAGCCGGAAGAAGAAAAGGATGGATGATTGACATCGAAGCTCAGCCCGCAAGCCGGACGACCACCGGGCGGTATTTCCGACCATCGCGAGACCACGTCCGAGCCCACTTTTCATCCGGATCGCCCGCCCGTAAGCGGAACAACGGGTCAAAGAAGTCCATGGTGTCAACGCGAAGCGCACCAGTCGGGACCGATGCGGATCGCACGTCAATCCACTGTTGACAAGGGACTTAGTCAATCTATGATTGACACATGGTTCACGAAAATTTGGCTTTGAAGTCGCGGGCAGCATTCGCATCTACATTCCTCGCGCTTGCCTCCGTTGGCATCGCGCTGTCCTCGCTACTTGTGGCTTACATTGTGATCAAGGTCGTCGTCCTCGTCGTCGCCGTATTGCTGATCGGCGCTGCTGGGGCTTCCCTAGCCGTAATGATGGCACGCACCAAACCACCCCGCGATCAGTGAGCCAAGAACCCGAGCGGGCTGACGAGACTCTGCGCCGTGCCCTATCCGAGGCACTTGCGGCGGTTGACCCAACCCTGGCGGGGCGCCTGGAACACGAACCCGACTCTTATCTAGACCTCATTGATCTGACATCCCGGAGCGCGGCGGAGATCAGTCAGCTTCTGCATTTTGCCGTCACCTCCGCTCGTCAGGCGGGCGTGAGCTGGGAGCGTATTGGGCAGCGACTTAGCATGAGCCGGCAAGCAGCCCAGCAGAGATTCGGACGGGTCGTAGAGGGTATTGGCGTTCATGATGCTGGGGAGAAGCGTCGCTTATTTCCTCTGACGGCGTTCAACGAGATGGACGCGCTTGACGAAGCTGGACGCACGGGGTGGCATTCGATTGACTATGGGATGTACTTCCACGACGTCATCCAGTCCGATGAGCAATGGGAACACCGACGAGTTGCCGCATTCGGATCCAGCCGACACAGCCTTGAGAGCGAAGGATGGCGCCGAATAGGAACAATGTGGTTTCCGTGGGCCTACTACGCGCGCCCCACGGGGAAGCCAATCGAACCAGCCGAGCCACCCGCTGGTCCAATGCCCTAACGGACGTCGTTACCTCAGCCA
>JAYWDH010000169.1:0-4086 GCA_043779945.1 Microbacteriaceae bacterium | reverse complement strand
CGGAAGCCGCGCTCCCACCGCTGGCCCTCCTGTTGCTGATGCTCGTCTGCCTCGGGCTGGTGGTTGGACGCGCCCGCCCGTGGGCCGTCGCCGCCTATCTGGTCGTCGGATTCGCCGCGAGCGTCAGCTACGAGTTGCTGTTGATCCCGGTACTTCCGCATGGGATCGAGGAACAGATCTACGTGCTCAACCGCCCGGCGGTCGCTTTGGTTCTCGTGGGACTCGCAGCCCGGACCCCGCTGATCGGTATCGGCTGGTCGCTCCTCGGCGTCTCCGTTTCGACCGCCTCGACGTTGACGGTTTCGGCGATTGCGGGGGTGCCGTTCCGGCCCGGTTACGGACCGGTGTTCGTCTTGGTCGTGTCGCTTGCGGCCTATGTGACGCTCTGGAGCATCCAGATCGTGCAGCGTGGTCGCATCCCCAATCTTGATGAGCTTGAAGCCGAGAACGAGCGCATCGTGCGTGGGGAAGATCTGGCGCGCCGCACCACGGCCGTGGTGCACGACACCCTGTTGAACGACCTCTCGATCATCATGAACGCCCCCGACCAGCTCGACCCCCGCGCGGTGATCCGGCTGCGAGAAGACTTCGAGACGCTCAACAGCGCGGAGTGGCTCACCGAACGGTCGCAGCTCACGGTGATCGACGCTCAGGACACCCTCCTGCGCAACGAGATCGGCAAAATGATCAGCGGCTTCCAGTGGCGAGGGGTCAGCGTGCACGTGACCGGATCGGTTGACGGCATCTATCGGCTTACCCCCACCGTCGCCATGGCACTGGTGGATTCACTCCGGGCCGCCCTCGAGAATGTTGCCCGGCATTCGGGCGCATCGGTCGCCGAGGTGGAACTGGTCTATAGCCCAGACGAGTTGACGATCATGGTGACCGATCAGGGTGTGGGATTCGATCCAACGCTGGTGCCTGCCGACCGCCTCGGCATCCGAGCCTCGATCGAAAATCGTGTCATGGCGGCCGGCGGAACCGTGCGGGTCTGGAGCTCACCCGGTTTGGGGACATCCATCGTGATGACTGCGCCGGTGCGGGCGGTCATCCGCGAGGACGAATCGTCACATCACCAAGAGCTGGGCTGATGGAGCGTTCGCATCTTGGCGTCTCGCCTCAGGAACTTGATCCACTGAGCTGGTTCACCGGGCGAGTGGTTCCGCTCGTCTTCGCGGGACTTGTGCTGCTCTACGGCGCCTTTCGCATTCCCACCTGGTTCACCACCTCGATGCCCTGGCTGCAGCCGCTGGCCGTGCTCCTCTGTGCGGCGGCCTGCGTCATGGTCTGGGTGCTGGCTCGACCGTTCCGGCCGCCGTTGGGGTGGGGAGCCGGCATCGCGACCGTGCTGATCGCCGGAACCGGTCTCATCGTGTCGGCGGTCGGCTATGCGGGAACCGAGCTGTCCATCGAACTCTGGTGGGCACCCTTTGGGCTCGCGCTCGCCGTCGCCAGCCTCGCGCCGTATCTCAGCACGCGTCGCACTCTCGTAGTCGGCACCGCCGGCACCGTCATCGCCTCGGCGCTCGCCTTCGGCTTTCTCAAATCGGATTCCACCGTGTGGGGGCCGTTGTCGACCCTGTTGATCATCGCCGCACCAGCTATCTGTGGACTCGTCGCGGCCGTCACGTTCTCGTCCGTGTTGGTGAGCCGGATGATGCCGATCATCGAGCAGCGCTCGCAGACGGTGTTACCTCATGACGCCAACGACGTGGTGGCCGAGGGGGTCGAGCGACTGCGGCTCGCCCGTCTGACGGCCCGAGCCCTGCCGTTTCTTGAGGGGGTCGTGGACTCTGGCCGGATCACGCCGACCGATCGCGCCCTTGCGGGTCAACTCGCGAGGCGCCTACGCGACGACCTGGTCACCCAGTCCAACCTCAGTTGGCTGGACGAGATCGCTGCCGAGTCACGGCTCGTGGTGATCGATCCCGAGCGGAGGGCATCCCGCCTGACCCCGTCGCAACGGACTGCCTTGCGCAGCCTGCTTCGAGCGGTGCTCGATACTCCCGGCGCTGACTCTTCCTCGATGCTCATTGATCTGCGCGGCCGAACCGATGGTGCCACCGCCGTTGCAGTGAGTTTCGATATCGACCTCCCGGAGGGGCGCCGGATCATGCACCTCGCACCCCACTACCTGAGGCTGCGTACCGCGGTCGACGATCTGCGCTGGGATGCGCAGACCTTGCGGTTCACGGTGGCAGGCGACTAGCTAATTCGCGCTACTTCGACGAGATGCTGTGCCCGGTCGAGCCGAGCTGTTTTGTGGCCTCGACGACTCGGGCGGCCATCGCGGTCTCGGCGATCTTGCCCCAGCTGCGCGGGTCGTAGACCTTCTTGTTGCCGACCTCGCCGTCGACCTTGAGGAAGCCGTCGTAGTTCTTCAGCACGGTGTCCGCGACCGAACGGCTGAAGGCGTATTGGGTGTCGGTGTCGATGTTCATCTTCACGACACCGTTCGCGACCGCCTCGGCGATCTCTGCGTCCGATGATCCTGAACCCCCGTGGAAGACCAGGTCAAGCGGCTTGGCGCCCGTACCGAACTTCTCGGCGAGGCCCTTCTGGATCGCGCCGAGCAGCTCCGGCTTCAGCACCACATTGCCCGGCTTGTAGACACCGTGCACGTTGCCGAAAGTGAGAGCGGCCATGTAGCGGCCATGCTCGCCGAGACCGAGGGCCTCGACGGTCTGGATGGCATCCTCGAGCGTCGTGTAAAGGTGCTCGTTGATCTCGTGGCTTACGCCGTCTTCCTCGCCGCCGACCACGCCGATCTCGACCTCGAGGATCGCGTGGATCGCCTTCATGCGAGGGAGTAGCAGCGAGGCCTGAGCCAGGTTGTCGGCCAGCAGAATCGCGGAGCCATCGAACATGTGCGACTGGAAGATCGGGTTGCCTCCCGCCTTCACCTGCGCCTCGGACGCGGCCAGAAGCGGCTCGACGAAGCCAGCCAGGGCATCCTGCGGGCAGTGGTCGGTGTGCAGCGCGACGGTGACCGGGTAGTTCTTGGCCACCTCGGTGACGAAGGCGGCGAAGGCGAGGGCGCCCGAGGCGCGCGCCTTAACGGTCTGGCCGGCGAAGTAGTCGGCGCCGCCGGTCGTGACCTGGATGATGCCGTCCGAGCCAGCCTCGGTCAGACCCTGTAGCACGGAGTTGATTGTCGAGGAGGTCGAGACGTTGACGGCGGGGAAAGCGAAACCATTCGCCTTGGCGGTGTCCAGCATTTCGACGTACTGATCCGGGGAGGCAACGGGCATGGCGAACTCCTTACAGGCGGTAGCGGTACGGGTGAAAGTCTAGTGAAACCTCTCTCAGCTAGGATCGCAGGTGCGCTACCGCCACCTTGGCGCGTCCCCATCGTCACCCGATCGACAGGATGCATCCACCCATGGTGAGCAGCGAAACCGGCGCCCTCTTTCTTCTCCCCGACCGCAATCTCGCGCTCGAGTTGGTGCGCGCGACCGAAGCCGCGGCCATTCGCGCGACACCGTTCATCGGCCGCGGCGACAAGAACGCGGCGGACGGCGCAGCTGTGGATGCGATGCGCAAGTTCCTCGGAACGGTCAACTTCGCCGGCACCGTCGTGATCGGCGAGGGGGAGAAAGACAAGGCGCCGATGCTCTTCAACGGCGAGATCGTCGGCAACGGCAACGGCCCCGCCTGCGACATCGCAGTCGATCCGATCGACGGCACATCACTCGCCGCCGCAGGCCGGCAGAACGCGATCTCGATGATCGCTGCCGCCGACCGTGGCGCCATGCTCGACGCGCACACCGTCTTTTATATGCAAAAGATTGTCACCGGCGCCGAGGGCATCGGCGTGGTCGACATCCGCAAGCCAATAGGTGAGAATATCCGCGCGCTCGCCAAGGCGAAGGGCAAAAGGGTAGGCGAGATGTACATCGGAGTGCTCGACCGTCCGCGTCACGAGCAGCTGATCGCTGACATCCGGGGGGCAGGAGCCGGTACTCGCCTGCTGCTGGACGGGGATGTCGCGGGTGGCATCAACGCTGCAAGCTACGAGGGTCGCCTCGACATGTGCGTCGGCATCGGCGGCAGCCCGGAGGGCGTGGCGACGGCCTGCGCGATTAA
>JAYWDH010000168.1:0-4132 GCA_043779945.1 Microbacteriaceae bacterium | reverse complement strand
CGGCTGGGCGGCAGGGACGCCGCCTCATTCCCGCGACCGGGTACGCCTTCTCGTCGCTGTACGCACTGCTTCTGCTCGCCTTCGGGGTGTTGCCGACGCTGTACGCCCTGTATCTCTCGTTCACCGGCGGCGACGGATCGTTCGTCGGCGGCGACAACTACGCGCGAGTCGGCGCCGACTTCCGCTTCTGGCCGGCGGTCGGCCACGTGGCGGCCTACTTGGCGATCTGGCTTGTCTCCCTCCTCTTCTTCGTGGTGGTCCTCTCGCTGATGGTGCACGCCATCCGCACCCGCTTCCTCAGCGCGACGTTCCGCTTCGTCTTCTACTTGCCGGGTGCGCTCGCGGGCGCCTCGAGCGTGCTGCTCTGGCTGTTCGTACTCAACCCCACGGTGAGCCCGGTCGGCGGTCTGCTGAAGCTTCTCGGCCTCACCTCGATGGTGTCGGTCATCGACCCGAGCAACCTCCCGCTCGTCTTCGCGATCATCGCGTTCTGGACAGGGGCCGGCGGCTGGATCATCGTGATGTTCGGCGCGCTGAACAACATCCCGCAGGAGGTGATGGAGGCGGCGCGCATTGACGGGGCCAACAACATCCAGGTCGCGCTCCAGATCCAGCTGCCGATGATGCGCAAGTGGATCTCGTACATGGGGATCATATCGCTGGCGGCCGGCACGCAGCTGTTCGTCGAGCCGCAGCTGCTTTCCGCGGCGAGCAACGGCGTGGTGAGCACCAACTACTCCGTCAACCAGCTGACGTACCTGTATGCGTTCCAACAGAACGACTTCAACGGGTCGGCGGCGATCTCCGTCATCCTGCTGCTGATCTCGCTGGCACTGTCCGCCTTCTTCGTCGCGCGCGGCGGACTCTTCGAAACGGAGTGAACGTGTCGACGACGAACGTTGCCCCAGCATCCATCTCCGAGCGTGCTGCTCCCCGACGACCGTTCTCGGTGGCGGACCTCAGCGGTCGCGCTCTCGCGATCATCGTGCTGGTCGGCTTCACCGTGTTCTTCGCCCTGCCGATCGTCTGGTTGCTGCTCGCGACCACCAAGTCGGCGCAGGGGCTCAACACGCTGAATCCCTTCGCGTTCGGATCGTGGGGTCAGCTCGGGACGAACTGGGCGCAGCTGACGCAGTTCCAAGGGGGAGCGGTCGGCGGCTGGCTCGCTAACTCGGCGTTCTACTCGCTGGCCGCGCTCGCCCTCACGCTTCTCGCGAGCATCCCGGCCGGGTACGCCTTGGCGCTCACCGACTTCGCGCTGCGACGCTCGTTGATGATCGTCACGCTCGTTGTCATGTTGATCCCGAACACAGCCCTGGTGCTCCCGGTCTTCCTCGAGCTCAACCTGGTGGGACTCATCGGCAACCCGTTGTCGGTCATCCTGCCGTTCTCGTTCTTCCCGTTCGGCGTGTACCTCACGTACATCTACTTCTCCACCAGCATTCCGCGGGACCTGCTCGCCGCGGCCCGGATCGACGGCTGCAACGAACTGCAGGTGTTCCTGCGAATCGCCATGCCGCTCGCGGCGCCGGTGGTGGCGCTGGTGGCGTTCTTCAGCTTCGTGCAGAACTGGAACAACTTCTTCCTGCCCTTCGTGATGCTCCCGTCGAGCGACGGCTATCCGATGCAGATCGGCCTCACGTCGCTGCTGTCGTCGACCACGGCGTTCAACCCGACGGCGGGTGCCGGCGGGATCGAGCTGCCCACCCTCGCCATGGCGACCGTGGTCTCGATCGCCCCCGTGCTCATCGTCTTCCTCTTCTCCCAGCGATTCCTCGTCTCGGGTTTGACCGCGGGGGGGACGAAATAATGATCGCGCAGGCGACCAGCGCTCTGAAGGAGAGACTCACATGAAGATCACCGGCTATCGCACGGTGCGCACCTCCCATAACTGGGGCAGGCCGGTCGGCGATGTGAACGGATTCGTCGACGGCGGTGCGGTCGAGGTGCCCATTCTGGTGCTCGAGACCGACGAGGGCCTCGAAGGCATCGGGATCGGCGATCATTCCGACATCGAACGCGTGCTGCCGGCCATCCTCGAGCAGGATCCTCGTGCCGTGGTCGGACTCTACGACCGAATGCTGGCGTGCGTCTTCAAGGCCGGGCACTCCGGGTCGACGTTCGGCACCATCGGCGCTGTCGACACAGCGCTCTGGGACCTGAAGGCGAAGATCGCCGGCGAGCCGCTGTGGCGCACCCTGGGTGCGCGCGACCGATTCGTGCCAGCCTACGGCTCCGGACTGGACATCGCGCTCCCCGACGACGAGCTGCACACCCTCTACGAGAAGTTCGCCGACCGCGGGTTCTCGGCGGGCAAGCTCAAAGGGGGTCGGGATGTCGACGACGACATCCGCCGCCTGCAGATCGTCACCTCGGCGCTGCAGAAGAACGCCAAGCATCCCGCCGTGATGCTCGACGCGAACGAGTCGTGGAACGTCAAGCAGGCCGTGCGGTACATCAGTCGGATCGAAGAGGAACTCGACCTGACCTGGATCGAGGAGCCGGTTCGGCGCTGGGACGCGGAAGGGAACGCCGCGGTCAGTCGCGCCGTCAAGGCCGCGGTGGCGACCGGCGAGAACCTGACCGGTCTCGAGCAGTATCGGCCGCTGTTGGATACCAACGCCGTCGACATCGTGCAGGCCGCCGGCGTCTGGGGCATCACGAACTTCCTGCGCGTCGCTGTCGCGGCCCACAGCCGAGACCTTCCCATGAGCCCGGTTGGCCATACCGCGAACGTGCTGGCGCACGCGGGGGCGTCGATTCCGAACCTGCTCACCATCGAAATCCAGGATCTGTCGTTCCCGGTCGGGATGACGGTGGATCAGGACTTTGATCGCGGCGGGGTGGTTCTGGGAGACGCCCTCGGTCTCGGGATCAGCATCGACGAGAAGGCGATCGCCGCCAACGGAACGGGCGGATCGTGGGGAACCACCGCGGGACCGCACGTCCGACCCGAACGGGCGGGGCTGCGGATGGTGTCCGACGCCAACTGAGCCGGTCAGATCCCCGAGTCGGGGGTCTCGACGCTGCGCGGGAGGCGTCGACGCGACCAGGCGACCTGGATGTGGTTCAGCATCGCGATTCGGGCTTGTTCGCTGTCGCCGGCCTCGATCGCGGCGTACACCTGTTCGTGCTCGGCGAGCGTCGCGGCCAGGTCGCCCTCGTGGGTGATGCCGTCGAAGCGGGGACTCACACGAGCACGACTGAAGAGGCTTCGGGCGATGTTCGCCGCGAGATGGTTGTCGGACATCTCCATCACCGCGTAATGGAAGGCCACATCGGCCTCCCGGAAGACGGCGTCGTCCGTGACGGTCTCCCGCATCCGTTGCAGCTTGGAATGGAGGGTGTCCAGATCGCTCTCGGTGCGACTCGAGGCGGCCATGCCCGCCATCAGCGCCTCCAGCGTTCCGCGCACGAGGCTGAGTTCGTCGAAGGTGCCCAGCGAGTCGTCGTTGTTGATGAACGCGGCCAACACGACCGGATCGAGCATGTTCCACGAGCTCATCGGTTGCACGAACATGCCGCGCCCGCGGGTGACCCCGATCAGCCCCTTCTCCTGCAGTCGCTTCGCTGACTCACGGATCACCGTGCGGCTGACGCCGAACTGGTCGCACAGCGCGACCTCGGTCGGCAAGAATCCGCCGACCGGCACGCGGCCCGTCACGATGAGCTCGACCAACTGCGACACGACTCGGATTCCGAGCGGCTCGGCGGGGGCGCTCCGTTCGATGGGAAGTGCCCGGGACAGAGCGAAAGCGTTACGCGAGCCGGCAAGTTCCATACGCTCATTCTAAAGGTCTAGTTCATACGTCGTATGTAAGGCCTGCTGTCGATCTGGTTGACTCGTTGACTTGGCTCATGGCTAGGTCTCCCAGAAGAGGGTTAGAGACGGCTTTCGTCGAGTAGCTGCCTGATTCCACCAGTCACTCCACTGCGGCCAGATTGCCCTCCCTGTGGGCGGTTTCTGGCTGCGGCTGCGGCTGCTTCGTCTGATTGGCGGGGTCGACCCGATCTGGGACATCTGGGTTGTGGGGTGGGGGTGAAATTGTGTTGGCGTTGGTGAGCAAAACTGTGCAATATTTGGCGGGCAAAACTTGATACTTGCAGTTACCAGCAGAAAGCCCCCGAACGT
>JAYWDH010000167.1:0-11456 GCA_043779945.1 Microbacteriaceae bacterium | reverse complement strand
ACGACTCCTTCGATGTCATCGATCCCGCGACGGAGAAAAGCTACGCGCTCTCGCCGATCAGCGGGAAGGCCGACGTGGATGCCGCCTTCACCGCGGCTGCGACCGCCTTCGAGGAGTGGGGCGAGACGACCCCGGCCGAGCGCCAGCTCGCCCTGTTCCGCATCGCAGATGCCATGGAGCAGCGTGCCGAGGAGTTCGCCGATCTCGAGTCGCAAGATACCGGCAAGCCGCGCGCCAGCCTCGTGACCGACGAAATCCTGCTCTCAGTCGATCAGATCCGATTCTTCGCGGGGGTTGCCCGCGTGCTCGAGGGCCGCAGCGCCGGAGAGTACCTGAAAGACCACACCAGCATGGTCCGCCGCGAGCCGATTGGCGTGATCGGGCAGGTCACGCCGTGGAACTATCCGCTCAACATGGCGGTCTGGAAGTTCGCCCCGGCGCTCGCCGCCGGCAACACGACGGTGCTCAAGCCATCGGACACCACGCCCCAGTCGACCCTGCTGCTGGCCGAGATCGCGGCCGAATTCCTGCCAAATGGCGTGCTCAACGTGATCACCGGCGACCGCACGACGGGCGCCGCGATGATCGACAACAAGATCCCGCAGATGGTGTCGATCACCGGCTCCGTCCGCGCCGGGATGGAGGTCGCCAAGGCGGCCGCGAACGACCTCAAGCGCGTCCACCTCGAGCTCGGCGGCAAGGCCCCCGTGATCGTCTTCGACGATGCCGATATCGAGAAGGCCGTCGATGGGATCGCGATTGCCGGGTACTTCAATGCCGGGCAGGACTGCACGGCGGCCACGCGCATCCTGGTGCAGGAGGGCGTGCATGACGTCTTCGTCGCGGCCATGACGGCGTATGTGAACGCCAACGTGGTCACTGGTGACCCGCACGATGCCGACACGTTTTATGGCCCCGTCAACAACGCTAATCAGTTCGAGCGCGTCATGAGCGTCATCGACGCGATTCCGGCGCACGCGAAGGTCGAGACCGGCGGGGCGCGCAAGGATGGCGCCGGCTACTTCATCCTGCCGACGATTGTCAGCGGCCTCAAGCAGACGGATGACGCGGTACAGAACGAGATATTCGGACCGGTCGTCACGATCCAGAAGTTCACCGACGAGGCGACCGCGCTGGCCTGGGCCAACGGTGTCCAGTACGGCCTCGCGTCGAGTGTGTGGACAAAGGACCACGCCCGCGCGATGCGTTTCGCCAAGCACCTCGACTTCGGCTGTGTATGGATCAACACCCACATCCCGCTTGTCGCGGAGATGCCGCACGGTGGTTTCAAGCACTCCGGTTACGGCAAGGACCTGTCGATGTACGGCTTTGAGGACTACACCCGCATTAAGCACGTAATGTCGTTTATTGGCGAATAGTCCGTCCCCGTTCTAGGGGTCGGCAAGGTCCACATAACGGAGGACAATAACGTCCGTGATTTCCGATTTCGACGACACCGTCGTGCCGCCACCACGGTCGCACGAACGGATCGTCGAACTCGATGCGGATGTCGAAGACACCGTCACCTGGCAGCGATCGGTCACAAAGCCGGTTGCCCCGGTCGAGCTTCCGGTTCCCCTGGTGGAACCGAAGCGGACCCCGCCGCCCGCGCTCGCGGGATCGGCGATCCCGGACGTCAGCGACAACATCTGGTCCGAGCCGCTGCCCGAGAAAGCGCTGCCGTTTCGAATCCGTCTCGACGGCGGCACGCTCGTGCCACTCGACCAGCCGGTCTACCTGGGCCGCAAACCCAGTGTGCCGCGCATCCATCCCGGCGGGACTCCGCTGCTGGTCACGCTCGACTCCCCCCAGCGTGAGGTGTCGTCGACCCATCTCGCGCTGACTACGGTCGGCGGCGCCATCGTGGCGCGCGATCTGAAATCCACGAATGGCTCGATTGTGCGCGTTCCGGGTGCGGCTCCGCATACGCTTCTCGGCGGGGAGTCCGCTGTGGTGACTCCCGGCACCATCATCGAGCTCGGCGACGGCAACTCCATCGAACTGCTCGGGCCCGACGGCGGTGCCGCCCCGCGCGACCAGTAGAGGACAGCGAATGACCCGCATTGGCGACGACGGCACCGAGGTGCACGTCGCGCTCACCGGCCATGACGAGGATCTGGTCTTGAGTTGGGCGGCTCGCACGAATGTGGGGCACCGACGCGCCGCCAACGAGGACAGCGTCGTTGTCGGCCTGCCGATCTTCGCCGTCGCCGACGGGATGGGCGGCCACGCGGCCGGAGACCGTGCGAGCGCGGCGATCGCGACGCGGCTCTCGAAGGAGACGGGTCCGTTTGCCGAACTTCCGGCCATCGAGCAGGCATTCATCGATGCCGGTGCCGAAATCGACGCTCTAGCGGAGGGCATCCCACTCGGCGTCGGGACCACGGTGACCGGCGCGGCCCTGGTGTTTGATCAGCCGGAGCCCTCGTTTCTGGTCTTCAACATCGGGGACAGCCGGGTCTATCGATTCGAACGAAACGAGCTCTCGCAGGTGACGGTTGACCATTCGGTGGTGCAGGAGCTGGTCGATGCCGGCCTGATCGCCGCCGCGGATGCCGAGAATCACCCCGAGAGCAACGTGATCACCCGCGCCCTCGGATTCCATGACGAGCCTCTACCCGACATCTGGCGTGTTCCGGCCCGCACCGGGATGCGGCTGCTGATCTGCTCTGACGGCCTCACCAAGGAGCTAAGTGACGAGCGGCTTCGGCTACACCTGGCGGCCGGTATGCCCGCGGGCGAGACCGCGAGCGCCCTGGTCGATGCCGCACTCGCCGCGGGTGGACGAGACAACGTGACCGTCGCGATCGTCGACGTGATTGCTGCTCCGCTGGCATCCGGAGTCGATGACGGTGGCACTCAGCCGACCCTCGAGCTTCAGCCGACGCCCCCCGATCTGGGAGGCACGCCGAGCGGCCCCCCTTCGGGGGTGAAGCCTGTATAGCGGCAGGGCAGCCTGCTTACAATGGACAGTCCTACCGAGCTGAGGAGGTAGTCGTGGCCAGACGTCTGCCGTCGCAGCCTCCCGTGCTTCCCGGGTTTTCCTACGTTCACGTGCTCGGTTCGGGCGGATTCGCCGACGTTTTCCTCTACGAGCAAAACATGCCGCGCCGGCAGGTCGCCGTCAAGGTGATGCTCAACGAGGTCGTCAACGACCAGGTACGCCAGATGTTCCAGGCCGAGGCAAACCTGATGGCCCAGCTCAGCGCGCATCCCGCGATCCTCACCGTCTACCAGGCCAGTGTGTCGGCCGATGGGCGTCCCTTCCTCGTCATGGAACTCTGCTCGGCAGCCCTCAGTGAGCGCTATCGCCGGGAGAGCATTCCGGTTCCCGAGGTGCTCAGGATCGCGGTCAAGATCGGCAGCGCGATCGAGACCGCGCACCGTGCCGGCGTGCTACACCGCGATATTAAGCCGTCCAACATCCTGCTGACCGCGTACGGGCATCCGGTGCTCTCCGACTTCGGCATCGCGTCGACCCTCACGGCGTCCCGCGAAGACGACGCAGTGGGCCTCTCGATCCCGTGGTCGGCGCCGGAGGTGCTGCTGGACGAGATCCCGGGCAGCATCGGCTCCGAGGTCTGGGCCTTCGCCGCGACCGTGTACTCCCTGCTCGCTGGCCGTTCGCCGTTCGAGGTGCCGGGAGGTTCCAACAGTTCGAGCGATCTGATGGGTCGGATCGCCCGCGCCAAGCCCCAGCCGATCGGGCGCGCCGATGTCCCGGCCAGCCTCGAGAACTTGCTGCGTCGCGCCATGTCCCGTCGCCCGGAGCTCCGGCCCGGCAACGTGCTCGAGCTGGTGCGCGAGTTGCAGTTGATCGAGACCGAGTTGGGAGTACCGCAGACCGCCATCGAGGTGGCCATGGATGACTGGGCGCTCGGCACGGTCGCCGACCTCGAGGAGCGCACCAGGCTGCGTCCTCTCGCCGGTTCCTCGAAAACTCCGCCCGTCCGTCGTCGGCGTCGAGCGGCCGGGCCTACCGTGGACTATCAGCCAGTCGGAACGATACGGGACGGCAGCGTCCCCGGCCCAAGGTCGAACAGCCGTGCGGGTCGTCCCCCGCGCGCCTCGCGCGCCCTCACCTGGTTTATCGTCATTGCCTCGGTGCTGATGGTCGCGCTCGCAGCGACCGCGGTGTTCGCCTTGACCCGCGCAAACAAAAGCGGGAGCGGTATCCCGACGGTGACCGACATCTCGGCGACGCGTTCGGCCAATACCGTGCACTTCACCTGGAAGGATCCGGGTCTCGCTGACAGCGATCGCTACCAGATCCAGGTGGTCGGCGGCACGTCGAGTATCCAGCTCAGCCCCCAGTTTGTCGTGGATGCGAGCGTCGGCGAAACCATCTGCATAACGGTCGCGGTCAACCGCGACGGCAAGACTGGCAATCCCAGCGCCGAGAAGTGCGTAGACGTGACCAATGGGTGATCTCTCGTGATCGGGAAGTGGCTGGCCGCCCATCGCTCGCTCGTCGCGACGGCGACCAGCGGCACGGTGATCGCTGCGGTTGTCGCGACCCTCGCGGTGGTATCCGCGGGCTTCACCGCGCAGAAGCTCGACCTCGGTGACGGCAGTGTGTGGGTCGGCAACAACGACTCGCAGGTGGTCGGGCGGGCGAATCCAGCTGTTCTTGAGCTCAACACGGTTGTGCGCAGCACCGGGTCGACGCTGTCGGTCCTGCAGTCGGGCACCGAGGTGCTGCTCGTCGACCACACCGACGCCACGGTCTCGATCGTCGATCCGGCCACCTCAACTACCGGGCAGACCATCGCCCTGCCGCCGAACCAGCCAGAGGTCTATCTCGCGGGCCCGCGTGTCGCGATCTACGAGGCGGGAACCGGCGAGCTCTGGCTCGAGCCGCGGAGCAATCTGCAGAACTTCGACGCAACGACACCCGCCACCCTGAGCCTCGGCATCGGGACGATCATCAACGTCGCTCTGGATGGCACGCTCGTCGCCTATTCGCCCGCACTCGGTCAGGTATATCGTCTCGATGCCACAGTCTCCGACCAAGTCGACCAAAGCTGGTCGGTGAAACTCGGCGCCGCCTCGGACGCGGTGCAGATTACCTCCGTCGGCGCTGCGTGGGCGGTTCTCGACGTCACCACCCGCACCTTCGCCGTCGACGGGCACATTACGGATGTCTCACGGCTTCTGCCCTCAGGATCGACACCGAAGCTCCAGCTGCCGGGCGAGGCGGCGTCCCGCGTGTTGCTGGCGACCAGAACGGGCCTCTACGGCATCCCATTCGACGGGAGCGGTCCGAACACCCTGCTCGACGGGCGCTCGGGATCCGCCGCTGCCCCCGCCGTGTTGAACGGCTGCCAGTACGCGGCCTGGACCTCGGGAACCGCATGGCGGCACTGCTCGGGGGACCCGGCATCCGGCACTAGCCTGACGCTGGATTCGTTGCCCGGCGGCGCCCAGCTCGCCTTCGCGACCAACCGGAAGCAACTCGTTCTGAACGACGGTCGCGCGGGAGGCACGTGGGCCGTGCAGGCAGGTGGCGAGCTCATCGACAACTGGGCAGCCCTAGTCCCCAAGGACAACAACCAGCAGTCGCAGCAGAACAACCAGGACGTCCCGCCAACTGTCGACCCGCAACAAAAGCCGCCAGTCGCTGTTGACGACAACTTCGGAGCCCGTCCTGGCACAACCTCCATCCTCCCCGTGCTTCTCAATGACTACGACCCAAACGCCGACGTGCTGGTCATTACCCAGGTGGACACGATCGATCCACTGATCGGTCATGTCGACCTGGTGAGCCGCAACCAACAGTTGCAAATCACCCTGGCGCCGAACGCGTCAGGAGTCATCATCTTCGGCTACACGATCAGCGACGGCCGTGGCGGCAGCGCAAATGCCACCGTTCGCGTCACGGTGCGGACGCCGGCGGAAAACTCACCCCCGCAACAGGTCCGCGTCACCAAGACCACGGTGGCGGCAGGCGGTCGTGTCTCGACCCAGGTCATCAGCGACTGGGTGGATCCGGACGGTGATCCGTTCTACCTGGTCTCAGCGACCACCCCCGGCACGGACAAGATTAGTTACCAGCCGGATGGGGTCGTCGTGTTCTCGGACTCCGGCGACGGCGGATTGCAGAAGAACGTGACCCTCACGATGAGTGACGGACGGGCAGAGGCCAGCGGCAGCCTGGCGATCACTGTGAAGCCGATCGATCAGGTACCGATCGTCATCGAGCCGTGGATCGTGCTCGCCACCTCTGGCGAAGAGGTCACGATCCTACCGATGGCGCATGTCCGCGGCGGCAACGCGACGCTGCGGCTGAACGCGGTCCCAGCGAAGGCAAGCGTCACCATCGTGCCCAGCTTCGACGCTGGCACCTTTACTTTCTCAAGTGCGGTGGTTGGCACCCACTACATCGAGTTCACCGTGACGGATGGAACGCAGAATGCCACTGGCCTGGTGCGCGTGGATGTCGCGGCGCTCGCGAACTCGAACACACGTCCCATCACAGTGCCGCACACGGTTTTCGTGACGACGCTCGGCACCCAGACTGTAGATCCGACAACGACAGACATCGATCCGGCTGGCGGTGTTCTGGTGGTTACCGGCTTGGTCAACGTACCCGCCAACTCCGGTGTCGAGGCCGAGATCCTCGACCAACGTCAGGTGCGCGTCACCCTGAGCAAGCCGCTTGCCAGCACGACCGTGCTGTTCAACTATCGGATCAGCAACGGGCTGGCGGACACCGTCGGGACGATCACCGTGGTCGAGATTCCACAGCCGGCCCAGTTGCAGCCGCCGGTGGCCGTTGACGATTTCGTAACGGTGCGTGTTGGTGATGTGATCGACATCCCCGTGCTCGCCAACGACTCACAGCCGGACGGCCGGCCGATCACGCTGGTGCCCAAGCTCGCGAGGCAGCTGCCGGATGGGGCCGGTCTGCTGTTCGCCTCGGGTGACCGCCTGCGCTACCTCGCCCCGCGGACCGCTGGCAACTACACCGCGGCGTATTCGGTGCAGGGTCCCGACGGCCAGACCGCGCAGGCGAACGTGACCATCTCGGTCCGCGAGATCGACCTCGCGACGAATAATCCGCCGGTGGCCACACGTGTGACCGCGCGAGTGCTTGCGGGGGAGACCGTCAGCATCCAAATTCCGCTGACCGGTATCGATCCGGACGGCGACTCGGTGCAGCTCATCGGCGTCGCGAGCAACCCCGAGAAGGGATCGATCCTGTCTGTCGCCAACGGGGCGATCGCGTACAAGGCCGGTGACTATTCCTCGGGCACCGACAGCTTCACCTACACGATCGTTGACGGACTCGGCGCGCGTGCGACCGGCACGGTTCGCGTCGGAATCAGTGGTCGGCTCCAGGGCGCTCGCAGCCCGGTGGCGAATGCGGACTCGGTTGAGGTGCGACCGGGCCGTACCGTGTCGGTGCAAGTGCTCGCCAACGACTCTGACCCCGACGGCAGCCCGCTGACCGTCACGACGGTCGCCCCGAACACGCCGAATACCAAGGCAAGGATCATCGACAAGACCAGCATCGACATCACGCCACCGAAGGAGCCGGGAACGTACTCGGTCATTTACACGATCCAGAATCAATACGGCGGAACCAGCTCCAACTTCGTAACGGTCAAAGTGGATACAGCAGCCCCGCTCGCGTACCCGGTCGTCAACGACACGACCCTCTCGGTGAGCGACGTGCTCGGGCGCAGTTCGGTGGATGTCTCGGAGCTCAACAACGTGTTCTTCGCCGATGGCAATGTGCAGAATCTCGGCGTCGCCCTGCTGCAGGGCTACAGCGGAAGCGCACAGGTGCTGTCCAACAAGCAGATCCGCGTGCAGGTGCTCGACAAGAGCCAGATCATCCCGTTCTCGGCGTCGCATCCCGATGACGACTCGATCCGTTCGTACGGCTTCATCCGCGTGCCCGGATACAACGATGCTCTCCCGCAGGTCAACCTCAGGGCGCCGTCGCTCAAGGTCAAGAGCGAGCAGCAACTGACGATCGACCTGAACCAGTACGTGGTCGCTCTCGGCGCCTCCCGCGTGCACCTCACCGATTCGGCCTCCGCCAAGGCCACGCACGCCAACGGCAACTCGCTCGTGATGAATGACCACACGCTCGTCTACACCTCGGCCGACCGCTACTTCGGTCCTGCCTCCATTACCTTCGAGGTGACGGATGGCAGCTCGGCGACCGATCCGAACGGCCACACCGCGATCCTGACCCTGGCGATCGACGTGCAACCGCGCGAAAACCAGCCTCCGGTTCTGATCGGCGGCGTTGTCGACTTCGAGCAGGGCCAGTCCAAGGAGCTCGACCTCGTGAAGCTCACCAAATATCCGTACCCGGATGTCAACGAGCTGGTTTACACGGTGCTCGCCCCCGGCCCAACCGGGTTCACCTCCACGCTCAACGGTCAGCGTCTGGACATCACTGCCAACCAGACGGCGATCACGGGCAGCACGACCACGATCTCGCTGGGCGTCCGAGATGCTGTGAACGCCGGGCAGGCGGGTGTCATCCAGCTGCAAGTTGTGCCCTCGACCCGTCCACTCGCGAAAGCCGTGCCGGACAGCGCGATCGCCAGGCGCGGACAGACGACGAGCCTCGATGTGCTGAGCAACGACCAGGCGAACAACCCCTTTCCCGAGACCCCACTGCGCGTCGTCGACATTCGTGGCATCGATGGGGCTTCGCTGCCCGCCGGGGTGACGATCATGCCGAACGCTGACCGGTCCCGGGTGTCGGTGTCGGTCGCTGCCGGATCGTCTCCCGGCGATGTCAACTTCCAGTACCAGGTTGCGGACGCGACAAATGACGTCGACCGCTACGTGTGGGGGAACGCGACTATCTCCATCCAGGACGTGCCGGATCCGGTCACCAGCGTGCGAACGACCGAGTTCGGCGACAAGTACTTGAAGGTCTCGTGGGTGCCGGGGCAGTTCAACAACTCGCCGATCATCGAGTACGACGTCACGATGACCAACGCGACCACTGCGGCGGTGATCTCCATGACTGTCTGCACGGGCACGGTCGGGTGCCAGGTGACGACGCCGGGCAACGGTCCGAGCTATGCCGTGCGCTTCTCGATTGTCGCCGTGAACGCCATCGGCGCGTCCACCCCCGCGTCGAACTCCGGTCCGATCTGGTCGGATGTCATCCCGCCGCCGCCCACGAGCCTGACATCGCGTCCGCTCGACCAGGGCCTGCGGATCGGGTGGAAGAAGCCCGTCGACTCCGGGGGCAGCGCGATTGAGCAGTACGTCGTGGTCGCCGGTGGCGTGACCCAGGTGCTCCCCGTGAGCAACAGCGACGCGGTCGGGACGCAGTACTACGCGAACGTTACGGGGGCGCTGGCGAACGGTTCCGCGGTCTCGTTCTCTGTCAGTGCACGCAACAGCGCGCCGAACTCGCTCGCCACCTGGAATGAGGCAGACGGCACCGGCACGCCGGCGGGCCCTCCGACCGTGGCGGGCAGCCCGTCCGCGATTGGCTCGGTAACCGACGGTTCGACCGCGCGGGTGACTTGGCCCGGCGCATTCGGCGGGAACGGTGCGGACATCACTGACTACTACGTGGCGCTCTACGCGGGCTCCGCACCCAGCTGCACGGTCACCGGAGTCAGCACCGGCAACCCGGTGCTGACTCCCCCGACCGGGTCGGCTGTAAACCACGTCGCCGGGATGACGACGAGCACCGACTTCTCGGGGCTCTCGGCGAATCAGACGTACTCGATCACCGTGTTCGCCTATAACGGTCAGGGGTGCACGGCCTCCCCGCAGGTACAGGTCACCCCGCGCGCCGCACCGGGGACGGTCATCTCGATCGCCCCATCCGGCCCGGATCCGAGCGGAACTGGCACCTGGGACTACAGCATCACCAGCCTGGGCATCCAGTCCGGCTCCGCGTCGAGCGACTACACCGGGTACCGGTACCGTTACGTCGCCGGAGCCGAGGGCTCCATCCACGGCTACGTCCTCACGGGCACCAAGCTTCTCACCGCGGACGGTTCGCAGTATGGAAACGCCGACGTCATCCAGGTGCAGGCCTGCAACGACTTCCACGACGGCACCGTGCTCTGCAGCACTGCCTGGTCGGCGTCGTTTTTGCTCGGGACTGCGGTCAACAACAGCGTCCCAGGCGGCCTCACCGCGTCCCTGGATAGTCCCCAGCCCGTTGTCGGTAGCTCCGGCTCCTGGAGCTGGGGATCCTCGCCGAGCGGCTCGTACGACTCGATGCAGTACTCGTGCGATGGCGGCAGCAACTGGACCGCTATCGCCTTCGGTGTCGGGGGCAGCTGCTCCGCAACCGGCCCGACCCAGCCAGCGGATCTGCAGTTCCGCATCCAGGCTGACGGAGTGCAGGGCGGCTTTGTGCGAAGTTACTCGTGGACGGACTACAAGCAGTGACCTGCCACATCCGCCTGAGCTGTCTGGCCCGAATCGAGAGGAACACCCCGCGATGAGCATGACCCCGGAACAGGCATCCGCCTTCCAGGAGACCTTCGGACGCCTCGTGACCAACGTCGAGCAGGTGCTTCTCGGCAAGACTTTCGTCGTGCGCCTCGGCTTTGTCGCGCTCTTCAGCGAAGGACACTTGCTGCTCGAGGACTTTCCCGGAACCGGCAAGACCTCGCTGGCACGTGCGATCGGCCAGAGCGTATCGGGGACCAGCAACCGCATCCAGTTCACCCCGGATTTGCTGCCGGGTGACATCACGGGCGTGAGCGTGTACGACCAGCGGACCAGCGAGTTCGACTTCCACAGGGGGCCGGTGTTCGCCAACATCGTGCTCGCGGATGAGATCAACCGCGCCAGCCCGAAGACCCAGGCCGCGCTCCTCGAAGTGATGGAAGAAGGGCAGGTCACCGTGGACGGCGAGACGCACCCGGTCAACGCGCCGTTCATGGTCATCGCCACGCAAAACCCGATCGAGCAGGCGGGCACGTACCGCCTGCCCGAGGCGCAGTTGGACCGTTTCCTGCTCAAGGCCTCGATCGGCTACCCCGACCACGCCTCAACACTGCGGATCCTCGAGGGCGCGGGAGTCAAGGCGCATGACACCACCGTGCCGTCGATTGTCACCGCTGACGCGGTGCTCGAGATGGCGCAGCTGGCACGCACCGTCCACGTCGACCCGAGTATCAACGACTACGTGTCCCGCTTGGTTGAGTCCACGCGCGGCGCCACCGAGGTGCGCCTCGGTGTCAGCGTGCGGGGCGCGCTCGCCCTGGTGCGCGGATCGAAAACGTTGGCAGCGGCATCCGGTCGTCACTACGTGATTCCGGATGATGTGAAGTCCCTCGCCGAGCCCGTGCTGTCGCACCGGCTCGTTCTCGACCCCGAGGCGGAGTTCGACGGGGTCACCGCGTCGAGCGTCATCGCGCAGCTTCTGCTTGAGACCGCGCCGCCGAGTGATCGGCAAGCCGTGTGAGCACGCCCCGGGCGGGTCGACGTGGTGCGTCGTCGAAATCGAC